>CAZWJB010000054.1:0-7522 GCA_964634485.1 uncultured Thiohalobacter sp.
CCCTGTGCGAGGGGGACCAGGACGCTTGCCATGTGTTTTCACCCTGCTTCTGAATATCGATCAAGTCGCGCACCGGTAACAACTGAATACCCCGCTCCCTGAGTCGTGGTATCTGTTGTTCCAGTAACGCCAGTGTCTGCGGGTGAGGGTGGCCGATGGCCAGTGCCGTGCCCTGCTTTTCAGCCAGCCCAAGCAGCCGTTCGAACTGGAAAGCGATTGCCTCCGCACCCAGTTCGTTGTCCAGAAATACGTTGCGTTCAGTGTTGGGTACGCCTTTTTCCAGTGCTATCCGTCTCGCCACGGTAGCTACCGTGGTGCGGCTGTCGACAAAAACCAGCGGCGCCTGTTGCTGCATCACCCGCATCAACCAAAGCATATGCCCGGGATGACGGGTCAGCAAGCTTCCCATGTGATTGTTGATACCGATGGCGTGTGGTACGGAGCGCAGATCAGCCTCTACGGTGGATAAAAACTGCCGTTCTGTCATATCCAGCGTAACGGCCCCCGCATCAAGCCGCCGTCCATCGACACTCTCCATTGGCAAGTGCAGCAGAACTTCCTTACCAACGCTATTTGCGCGCCTTGCCAGTTGATCAGTGTGCCGTGCGCCAGGCAGAAACGCACATGCTACCGGGCCGGGCAACAACAGAACCCGGCTTCCGCTCTGCAGACGTTTGCCCATGTCATCAATAATGATACTAATGGCTGGTGTAACGGAAAACGTATCCTCCGCCTGCACCAGAGGGGAAAAACCAACACACAAAAAAAGAACCGGCCAAAGGCCGGTTCGTCGTCTCACTGCATTTTCTCCCGCTGAATCGCGAGCCCTTTTAACAGATTCAACGCTTCGTAGAGCTGGTAGTCCGTCTGGGACAGCGCTTCTTCCTGTTTCTCCTTGTCCTCTTCGCTATCCTTTTTCTTCTTCTTTGTCTTTTTCCCGTTACCATTAGACAGGTGGCCCGTGAGGTCAGCCTCTTTGACAGGCTCAAAGGAGCGCTCGACAGCAGAGACACGCACCGGATCCAGCTGGATATCCGGCACTATCCCTTCTGCCTGGATAGAACGGCCGGAGGGTGTGTAGTAACGTGCGGTAGTCAGTTTTACAGCCGTACCATTGCTCAGGGGCAGTATGGTCTGGACGGAGCCTTTACCAAAAGTCCGGGAACCGACAATGATGGCACGTCTGTGATCCTGCAAGGCACCGGACACGATTTCCGATGCTGACGCCGAGCCCTGGTTGACCAGCACCACCAATGGCGCTGAATCCAGAATGTCATCCGGTGTGGCATTGAATCTAAGCTTGGAATCACTAACCCTGCCTTCTGTGTAGACAATCAGGCCTTTTTTCAGAAACGCGTCGGAAACCGCAACTGCGCCATTCAGCACACCACCGGGGTTATTGCGTAAATCCAGCACCATGCCCTTCAGCGAACCACCGGCTTCCTTTTTCAGTTTTTCGACCGCCTCAACCATGCTCACTGCAGTCTTGGACTGGAATTGCGAGATACGCACATAGCCGAAACCATCTTCCAGCACACGGTGCTTGACGCTCTTTACCTTTATGATGGCACGCTTGATATCGATCTTCAGCGGTTGATCGATACCCTCACGCACCACGGTCAGCTTCAACACAGAACCCGGCTTGCCACGCATGATTTTTACCGCTTCACTCAGTGTCAGTCCTTTTACCGGAGTGTCATCCAGGCGGATAATCAGATCGCCGGCCTCGATGCCGGCTCGCTGCGCGGGCGTATCGTCTATGGGTGCAATGACTTTGACAAAGCCGTCTTCCATGCCGACTTCGATACCGAGCCCGCCGAACTCACCGGTGGTACCGACCTGCAGTTCCTTGAACTGTTCCTGATCAAGGTAGGAGGAATGTGGATCCAGGCCAGACAGCATGCCGCGAATGGCGTTTTCCAGCATGTCCTTGTCCGAGACTTCCTCGACATAGTCATTCTTGATACGGCCGAATACATCACTGAAGGTACGCAGCTCCTCTACCGGCAATCCGTCGGTTGGACTGGCTTCGCGCTCTGCGAATACACCCTGTCCGATCGAGATGGAGAGCCCGGTCAGTACGCCGGCCAGCACCAGGAAAACATTCTTTCTCTTTACACTCATTCAATTCCAACCTGATGACCTGCTTGATCACCGTTTTATGATTAATAAAAGCCTTACATATGAGCCGGCTACACGAATAATGCTGACCTTACCATAGCTGGGCAGCCGCCGTACATCAGGACAGCGATGCCGGCTTGCCGGCACACCAGCGCAGTGGATTAATGGGCCGCCCTTTGTGCCTGAGCTCAAAATACAACCCCGCCCGGATTTGCCCCCCGCTGGCGCCCAATGTTGCCACCATCTCCCCGGTATCGACCCATTCGCCGACTTCCTTATAGAGAGCCTGATTATGGCCGTACAGACTCATGTAACCATCCCCGTGGTCAACGATCAGCAGCAGCCCGAATCCGCGCATCCAGTCCGCGAAAGCGACACGGCCCTGTGAAACCGCACGGACCCTGGCACCTTCGGGCGCGGAAATCATGACACCTTGCCAGGTGAGGCCACTGTTACCGCGCCGGGCGCCAAAACGTGTGGTCAGCTTGCCGGACGCGGGCCAGCGCAGCTTGCCCTTTAACGACCTGAAAGGCTGTTGCTGACTGGCATCTGCCGGTATGTCTGCAAGCATTTCCTGCAACGAAGCGAGCAGTTTTTGCAGTTGTTTTTCGTCTTCCCTGAGCCGCTGTAGCTCATCACTCTGGTTTTCGAGTTGCCGGTTGATCTGCACCAGAACCTGTTCACGTACCTGTTTTTTCTCTTGCAACCGCTGCGACGCCGCTTGCTGGCGGCCGCGTAGCTCAGTCAACGCGCGAGTCATGTCCTGGATGGAGCTTTCCGTCTCATGCAGCTCATCCATCATATTGCGTATCGATTCAATTTGCGCCATGCGCGCGCGTGAAAAATAACGGAAATATGTCAGCATTCGACCAACTGCGGAGGGCTGTTCCTGGTTGAGCAGGAGTTTAACTTGCTGCTGCCGACCCATGGCATAGGTTGCGCGTGCTTCACTGGCAATATGCCGGCGTTGCTGTTGCAAAGCCAGGGCCTGTTCTTTCTGCCTGCCCTGTAACCCGATGAGCTGCTTTCTGCTGGTTTTCAGTGCGCCGTCGATGCGCCTTAGTTCACGGCTGGTTTTGCTGATCTTCTTTTCAACGTCTCGCAGCTCCTGCTCTGCGCCACTTTTCCTGTTGTGGCTGCTTTGCAGTTTTTTCTGCAGCGCATGCATCTGCGAGCGCAGCGTCTCCAGTTCCTCTGCCTTTGCCACAGGATCATCGGCAGCGCTGCCATATACAGGCAGCAACAGCAGGCAGCACAACAGAAAGACGGGCCGGGTCCGGCTGGTGCGCAGTGAAATGTAACCGCCTGATAACAAGAATCAGGCCTCCGCCTCCTGGGGCGTTGCAGAATTTGTAAACAGCTGTTCGGGTAACAACTCAATCAGCGACCGCCCGGTCATTTCCCGGGGTAGTTCAAGTCCCATCAGGTAGAGGATGCTGGGTATAACATCGGATAGCGAACCGTCCACCAACCGGGCCGGGCGGCCAACGTACAGCAGCGGCACCGGGTTGGAAGTGTGTGCAGTGTGGGCCTGCCCGGTCTCCTTGCCGCGCATCTGTTCGGCATTACCATGATCTGCGGTGATCAGTGCTTGCGCGCCAGCAGACTGTAACGCGTCCAGCACCCGTCCCAGGCACTGGTCGATGAATTCTATGGCCTTGACCGCAGCATCAAAGTTACCCGTATGACCAACCATATCCGGACTAGCGTAGTTGCAGATAATCACATCGTATTTGTCACCCCCGATCGCTTTGACAAGGTGATCGGTGACTTCCGCTGCACTCATTTCCGGCTTCAGATCGTAGGTCGCTACCAGTGGTGATGGCACCAGAATACGATCCTCTCCCTCAAACGGCTCTTCCACACCACCGTTGAAAAAGAAGGTGACATGCGCGTATTTCTCGGTTTCTGCGAGACGCAACTGGCGCAACCCCAGCTTTGCCGCATATTCACCAAATACGTTCTGCAAACGCTCCGGCGGAAATGCAACGGGCACATCAAATTCAGAGTTGTATTCGGTAAGACTGACGAAGCTGCCGAGTTTTGGGACAGCAGCGCGCTCGAAGCCATTGAAATCCTCTTCAATGAAGGGGCGCGTAATCTGCCGCGCACGATCAGAACGGAAATTCATGAACACCACTACATCGCCGTCCTCAACGCAAACCGGCTGCACACCCTCGGGGACAATGCGTGTGGCTTTTACAAATTCGTCGCCCTCATTGCGTGCATAAGCCATTTCCAGCCCGCTGATGGCGTCCTGTGCCTCGAAATCCGCCTTGCCAGTGGTAATCAGGTCGTAGGCCGCCTGAATGCGGGGCCAGCGGTGATCGCGGTCCATGGCATAGTAGCGGCCAATAATCGAGGCGAAACGACCACCCTCCAGTTCGCGGAATTTATCATCCATCGCCTGAATGGATACCGCAGCGCTGCGTGGCGGCGTATCGCGCCCGTCAAGGAATGCGTGCAGGTAAACCTTACTGGCGCCACGCTCTACCGCCAGTTGAACCATGGCATGAATATGATCTTCGTGACTGTGCACGCCGCCGGGCGACAGCAAGCCGATAACGTGTACCGCCCTGGCCGATTCAATGGCCAGGTCGACAGCGTTCGTCAAGGTGGCATTGTTGAAAAATGAGCCGGTCTTGATAGAACGGCTGACGCGGGTGAATTCCTGGTATACCACGCGGCCGGCGCCAAGATTCAGGTGCCCGACTTCGGAGTTACCCATCTGGTCGCCCGGCAGGCCAACCGCTGCGCCGGAAGTGCGGATAAGACTGTGGGAGTACTCTTCCCACATCCGGTCCCAGACCGGGGTATTGGCCGCGGCTATCGCGTTTGATTCAAGTTCTTCGCTGTAACCCCACCCATCCAGGATGACAAGCGCTACAGGATGTGGCGATTTTGACATAACCTCAATTAAACCAGGGATGATTCACAATGATTTAGACCAAGTCTAGCCTGATACCGTCAGACTGGCTATGCCGGTCCATTACAATTGAAAAATTTGCGGCTTTCTTCACAGGCGTATTATTGTATAATGTTTTGATTATAAAGGGCAGGGCTAAAACATTGGTCCCGGTACGCTTTTTCATGAAGTTATTACGGTACCGCAGGTGGAGAAAATGCTGATGGCGTCGGCCAGCGAAACCCTCATTACCCGCGACGAAGACATAGATCGCGCATCCCGTTCCCTGAAGGCAATGTCTCATCCCTTGCGCCTTAAAATCCTGTGTACGCTGGGCGACCAGGAGATCAGCGTGCAGGATATCGTCGAACACGTCGGAACCTCGCAGAGCAATATCTCACAGCATCTTGCGATACTGCGGGACAAGGGTATTCTGGCCTCGCGCAAGGATGCCAACCGGGTCTATTACAGGGTGAGCGATTCACGCACCCTGCGCCTGATCGGCATGATGCGGGAAGTGTTCTGCAGCATACCACCCAGCAGCTGACCGACAACTTCTCAGCGCCCTGTAACTGGAGGAAATCCCGCGTGGATTATGCCCGTATTATCGAATTTATCGGCAACCACCCGATCCTGATCCTGGCCTTTGTGGGTACTCTTGGCGCACTCTTTGCCAGTGAAGTCACCCGTCGCCTGAATGGTATGAGGTCGGTGGGCCCGGCTCAGGCCACCCAGCTGAGCAATCGCGAGAATGCCGTGTTTCTCGATACCCGGGAGGATCGCGAATACAGCGACGGTCATATTCCGGAAGCCATCCATATCCCGCTTAAGCAACTCCCGCAACGGGTTGCCGAGCTGAACAAGTATAAAGAGCTTCCTGTTATAGCCTATTGCCGTTCCGGCAACCGTTCCAACGGCGTCGGCAGCATTCTGAAAAAACACGGCTTCGAAAGCGTGTACAATCTCGGCGGCGGAATTGCAGCCTGGCAGAGTGCCAACCTTCCCGTTAGTAAAAGATAATTGAAAGCGACCACTGGATTACTTAAATGACTGAAGAAACCAACCAGGCGCAGGCCGAAAACGGGCCGGAATTCGCCATTGTCCGAATTTACCTCAAAGATGTTTCACTGGAAACGCCTAATTCACCAGGGGTCTTTACCCAGGAATTCAAACCTGAAATCAAGCTTCAGTTAAATACAGCGATCAAAAGGATCGAGGAAGACCTCCATGAGGTCATACTGAACATTACAGTGACCGCCAAACATGGTGAGAAAACAGGCTTTCTGGTCGAGGTTCAGCAGGCAGGTTTGTTTTCACTCAAAGGCTTCGACGACGCACAAAAAGGCACCATGCTCGGTGCCTATTGTCCCAATATTCTTTTCCCCTACGCACGTGAAGAAATATCCGGGCTGGTGACCAAAGGTGGATTCCCCCCTTTGCTGTTAGCGCCAATCAATTTTGACCTTATGTACGCAGAAAAAGCCGCTGAGAAAGCCCAACAGGCCGCCTCATAGGACGCGGAATACATCGCTTTCGATATGCCGCATACATCATGCCCTGCCGTTGCTGTGCTGGGCGCAGGTTCCTGGGGTACCGCGCTGGCAATGCTGTTAAGCAGCAACGGCAACCGCGTCTCCCTGTGGGACCGGGATGCAGATCATATAAAACGGCTGGCCGCTGAAAAATCCAACCAGCGCTATCTTCCCGGTATCGGGTTTCCGGAACGCCTGTCACCGGTTGCTGAACTCGAAGACGCCCTGAAATCTGCCGACTTCATCCTCGTTGCCGTACCCAGCGCAGGCTTTCGCTCCGTCCTGCAGAGAATCCATTCACGTACAGGTTCTTCATTCAATCTCATCTGGGCAAGCAAGGGACTGGAACCCGGCAGCGCAAAATTTCTTCACCAGGTAGTCGATGAAGAACTGCCTGAGCACGGTTCAGTAGCCGTATTATCAGGCCCCAGTTTCGCAAGCGAAGTCGCCAGGGGGTTGCCGACTGCCGTAACGGTCGCTTCTGAAAATATTGAATATGCCCACACTGTCGCCAGGCTGTTTCACTGTGCCCGCTTCCGGGCATATAGCAGCGCCGATGTGATCGGTGTCGAACTTGGCGGCGCCATAAAAAATGTGCTTGCCATTGCTGCTGGAATATCTGATGGACTGGGTTACGGTGCCAATGCACGTGCGGCATTGATCACACGGGGACTGGCCGAAATCATGCGCCTTGGCATGAAGCTGGGTGGTCGGCAGGAAACCTTTATGGGCCTGGCGGGTGTCGGAGACCTGGTTTTGACCTGCACCGATGATCAATCCCGCAATCGACGCCTGGGACTTGCCATCGGCCAGGGTGTCCCCCTCGATCAGGCGGTGGCAGATATCGGCCAGGCGATTGAAGGTTTACATACCGCAAAAGAACTTGCCGCGCTGGCAGATTCGCAGCACGTGGATATGCCGATCACGCAGCAGGTGAAGAGAGTGCTTTATGATGGGGAAAGCG
>CAZWJB010000055.1:0-7416 GCA_964634485.1 uncultured Thiohalobacter sp.
CCTGGTCCTGGCGGTTACGGTCCCGGTTATGGTGGTGGTCCTTACGGCGCACCCTATGGCGCACCCTATGGTGCACCACAGCAGGCTCCGGCTGCACCAGCACCTGCAAAGTAAGCTGTTTCCCGGGAGCGGATCTGCGTGTTGTGCAGGTCCGTAGCCCCGGGGTTTTCCGAACGACCCGGGAGTAAGGCTCGTGAGTAGGGCTGAAAGGATTCTGTTTGCCGGTTGTTTGTGTATTGTTTCGGCTGCTGCAGTGGCAGACCGCACGAATATCCAGTTCTCTGCACAGGCTGTGCAATGGACAACGGATGGTCAAAGCAGAAATGCACAGATTTATGTTGGAGATAATCAGGTTCGACTGGAGTACCCGAAAGACGAGCAACTTATGGTTGAGATATACGACATGAAGAATCAACGTGTACTGCTCATGGTTCCGCAGCAGGCAAGCTACATGCTGCGCCGGATCCCGAATGACCGGATGGGTAATCCGATGTTACCACCCGGCCAGTCCAGTCCATGCGCCTATGTCCCGACTGCGAAGTGCAGGTCGCTGACCAGTGAATCCCTGTATGGGAGAAAGGCAACGAAATGGGAAATGATTGTTGACAGGGAAGGACGGGGTTTACGCAGTCTGTACTGGATGGATGATGAACGTCATATGCCGTTACGCGAAGAGTGGCCGGACGGCACCGTGTCTGAACTGCGTCCACTGGGACAGGAGACTCTCAATAATCGTCCTGCCGAACGTTGGGAGATGAAAGTCACCCGCCCGGATGGCAAGCAGGAGATTTCAACGCAGTGGTATGACCCGGAGCTGCAGATTGCCGTCCGTGAGGAATTGCCGGGTGGGAATTATCGCGAGTTGCGCAATATCCGTATTGGACTGCAACCCGAACAGTTGTTCAGTGTACCGGCCGGTTACCGGCAACTGGAAGCCGTGAAGGTGGATAGCCCCCGCGCGCCCGTACCACCGACACCCATGCCCTATCCGGAACAGCGGTTTCCGTAAAGATAGGCAAAGAGGGACAGTTTATGAAACTCGTACAAAAAGTATTAAGTCATGGACTGTTGATAGCGTTCATTGTCGCAGCGTTCTTTATCTACACGAATCGTATGGATCTGTTTCCGCAGTGGTTTGCAAAACCAGCACCTGCGACGGCAGGCCACTCGCAGAGGCTGGCAGAAAGTCAGGCTACTGCTACCCAGGCAGCGCGGTCGGATACGGTCGTATCAGAACCTGAAACTGGTGTATCGGAACCTGTCGCTGAACTGTCCGCCGTCACAGCCGTGGACAACCAGGCACAAGTCAGTGCGGAGGCTGTCCAGTCAACCGATGAACAGCAGATTCCCGCCAGTGACGATGCCGAGCCAGTGTTCAGGCCGCTGGAAGAAACAGAACCGGTTGCGGTTGCTGACGCTGTCAGTGGAAATGAAGTGGGCACACTGCAGACAGAAGAGGTCAGCACCCCGCTGCAAAAGGACGGGGAAGCTGCTACTGCCGGGCAGCTTGCTACTGAACAGGCTGCAGCAGGCCCGGATGCTGTGCAGGCTGTCCAGCCGGCCGGTATGCAGGACAGTTCTGCCGCTGTTGCTGCCGAGCCTGAATTCAGGCCTTTGACAGAAACGGAACCCGTTGAGGTTGTTGATGCTGTCAGTGGAGACAAAGCAGATTCGCCGCAGGCAGAAGTTGTCAGCGCCCCGCAGCAACAGGCCATTACAACAGGGCAGGCCGCTGCCGGGCAAGACACTGCGGCGCAGGCTGATTTTCAGGCGCGTCTCGAAACGGCGCGCGCCTACTTCTGGCAGCGGGATATACGCGCCGCACTGCAGGCGTACCAAAGCCTCGCGGAATCCTATCCTGAGCGTGCAGAGGTCTGGGGCGAACTGGGTAACCTGTATTTCAATATCAGGAGGACGCCGGCCGCAGTGAACGCCTATGCAAATGCTTTAGAGCTGCTGATAGAGCAGGGTGATACCGCGAGCGCGCGTGCACTGTTGAACGTGATGTACCGCCTGGATGCAAGACGCGCCAGTCAGTTTGAGATGCGCCTGAGGCAGACGGGTGGTGGAGTAACCATGGATGGCCGATGAGCGCGGGACCCGGCCTCCGATAACTCCGGACAGTGGCGAGGAAAATGCTGAAGCGCCTGGCGAGCATGTGGCCGAGGAGGTTGTAGAAGAGGCCGCCAAGGAGGCGGAGCACCTCCTGTTTACCGATATGGCTCAATATATGAGCCAGTTTGCGCGCAGCTTCGAGGCCAGTGCGCGGCGCTGGGAGCTGGTGGTATACCCAACCATGCTGGCCTTCGTTGTACTGGCGGCGTACGGGTTTTTTCTGATTTACAAACTGACCAACGACATTGGACAGATCGTCGGTCAAATGGAAGCGATATCGGTCAGTATGGTGAATATCAACAAGAACTTTTCCTCTACCACGAACAACATGAATACCGTGGCAAGGAATATGGTAAAGATGACCAGCTACATGGGCCAGATGAGCAAGGATATCAAGGAACAGAACGCAGCGATGGGCGCCATTGTGAGCAACATGCGTGACATGAATCAGTCGATCGATTCCATGTCCTATACCATGTACCACATGCGCTACGACACCCAGACAATGGGTCGGAATATCGAGAACGTATCCGGACCCATGCGGTTCATGAACAACTTTATGCCCTGGTGACAAGAGAACAGACATGTTTGCTCCGGACAAAAATATACGCAAGCGCCTCAAGAGTCTTGAGCTGCACCTGAAAGAGGAAAACCCGGTGCTGGTATCGGCCGTGGAGGGCTTCCGGAAGTTGTCGCGTATCGGTTACGCAACGGGTCTGCTCGCGCCGTCAGAATCCTACGCCACGCAGATTTCCTGGTGGCCGTTGATATCAGTGCTGGGTACCTTCTCCTCCGGCAAGTCCACTTTCATCAATAACTATATCTCCTACCCGTTGCAGGATACCGGCAACCAGGCGGTCGACGACAAGTTTACCGTGATGTGCTACGGCGGGGAGAAGAACGCGCGTACCCTTCCGGGGGTTGCACTGGACGCCGATCCGCGTTTCCCGTTCTACCGGACCAGTGAAGAACTGGACCGGGTCGAAGCGGGGCAGGGTAGCCGTGTTGATGCCTACCTGCAGTTGAAAACGATCAGGAGCGATGCGCTTAAAGGGCGTATCCTGATCGATTCCCCCGGCTTTGATGCGGACGAACAGCGCTCGGCGACCTTGCGCCTGACCAACCATATCATCGACCTGTCTGACCTGGTGCTGGTGTTGTTTGATGCGCGCCATCCCGAGCCGGGTGCCATGAGCGACACCCTGGCGCACCTGGTGGGTGCCACCAAGGACCGGGCTGACAGCAGCAAGTTCCTGTACATCCTTAACCAGATCGATACCACGGCACGGGAGGATAATCCCGAAGAGGTGATCGGTGCCTGGCAACGTGCACTGGCCCGCGAAGGGCTGACCGCGGGCCGTTTTTACAGCATCTATGATCCCGAGGCGGCTGTCCCGATCGAGAACGAAGCCCTGCGCCGGCGTTTCGAGTGGAAGCGTGACCAGGACCTCAGCGATATTCATCAGCGCATCGAGCAGGTCAGCGTCGAACGGGCCTACCGCATCGTCGGGGCGCTGGAGAAACGCGCGCATGAAATCGAGGAGCACTATGTGCCCGAGATCCGTGGGCTGATCGCGAGCTGGCGGCGCAAGGTGCTGGGCTGGGACTTTGGTTACCTGCTGATAACGGCAGTCGCCGGCGCCAGCGCCATGATGCTGCCGCCTGCCATGGCGGACACGGTAAAATCGGGCTTCAACCAGATACTCGGCAACCAGTTATTCTCGCTGGCAGCAGTTGTCGTGGTGGCGGCACTGGCGTTCTACCTGCACTTCACCGCGCGTGGCTGGGCGGCAAGGAAGGTATTGCAGGAGATATCCGCGCGCTATAGCGAAGAAGAAGGCGAGCGTATGGAGCGGGCATTCAGGCGCAATACCCGCATCTGGCGCAGCATATTTGACCCGGATCCTGCTGGTTGGTCGAGGCGCAATCGCCGCGCGCTGACGCGCATCGCCGCTAACGCGAACCACCTGGTGCAGGTCCTGAACGACCGTTTCACCGACCCGTCCGGCAAGCGGCCCATCGTAGAAGAAGCGGAGCCGGTCGAGACCCAGGTGGTCAGCGGTGAGGTGATCCCGCGGGGAGAGCCCGTCTGAGGTTCCCGTGGGCCGTTTTGCTCCGCTGACACGCTTCCGTCTGCCACTGGCAGTCCTGCTGGTCGCGCTGCTGCTGCCGCTGCCCGCGTCAGCCTATTTCGGCAATCCCGGCTCCGTCCCGGTGAGACGTTCGCTGCCCAACGCCGTTGACCTGCTGGAATCCAGTCTGTACTGGTTGCAGGATATGTCCGGCGTCGATGACCCGAGCGACCCGGCTGCCATCATTGGCCTGATGGAGGAGCAGGCGGCGCGCTTTTTCGACTTCGCCTACATGGCTTACCTGGTGGGTGGACCCAATTATACCCGCCTGAATGTGCTCGAACGTGCCCATTTCCAGCACCGTATCCGCGACCGGCTGTTCACCGCGCTTGCCTACCGCGTGGGTATGTATGATGTGCGTATGCCTGTCTTCAGGCCGATCTTTCCGCGGCAGACGAGCCTCTTCAGCTGGAAAGCCGGCGGGGAGTTCTGCCATCCGGGCGGCCCCTGCATTCGCCTGGTGTTTCATTTCTACATGTCAACGCGCGGCTGGCGTATCTACGACGTAACCAGTAATGGCGTGAGTGCGGTGTCCAGCCTGCGCAAAAGTTACTTCGCTAACCTGTTCAGCCGCTAGCCAGCCAGTCCCGGCTGGTCAAAATAGGCAGCCGGGCCGGTTCGAGCTACAATGCGCGCGTCGCTTTTTTGCCCGTGTAAGGATGTCATGACAGTTCGAACCCGTTTTGCCCCCAGCCCGACCGGTTATCTGCATATCGGCGGCGCCCGCACTGCGCTTTTTTCCTGGTTGTATGCCCGCAGGCACGGTGGCCAGTTTGTGCTGCGTATCGAGGACACCGACCTGGAACGTTCCAGCGAGGCATCGGTGAATGCCATACTCGAAGGCATGACCTGGCTGGGACTGGACTACGACGAGGGTCCGTTCTACCAGACCAGCCGTTTCGAACGCTATGGTGAAGTGATTCAGCAGCTGCTGGATACCGGGCACGCCTACAAGTGCTATTGCCCGAAGGAGCGTCTGGAAAAGCTGCGTGAGACGCAGATGGCCAACAGGGAAAAACCGCGTTACGACGGCAAGTGCAGCGCCGGCGTGGAGCCACCATCACCTGGCGCGCCTTTCGTTATCCGCTTTCGTAATCCCAAAGAAGGCGATGTCGAGTTCGATGATCTGGTGCGTGGCCGTATCAGTATCAGCAACGACGAACTCGATGACCTGATTATCGCGCGCAGCGATGGTTCGCCGACCTATAACCTCACGGTGGTGGTCGACGACAGCGATATGCGCATTTCCCATGTCATCCGCGGTGATGATCACATCAATAACACCCCGCGCCAGATCAACATAATAAAGGCACTGGGCCTGCAGGTGCCGGTGTACGCACATACACCGATGATTCTGGGGGACGATGGCAAACGGCTGTCCAAGCGTCACGGTGCGGTCAGTGTTATTCAATATCGCGAAGAGGGTTTTTTGCCGGAAGCTCTGCTGAACTATCTGGTGCGCCTGGGCTGGTCGCACGAAGACCAGGAAGTGTTCTCCATCGATGAAATGATCGAGCTGTTCGATATCGGCGACGTCAATCGGGCAGCCTCCGTGTTCAATACGGAAAAACTGTTGTGGCTGAACCAGCACTATATAAAGGAGACCGACCCGCAACATATCGCGCGTCACCTGAGTCATCACCTCGGCCGGCGTGGTATCGATCCGACCACCGGCCCCGATCTGCACGCCGTGGCGACCGTGCAGCATGAACGCGCCAAGACGCTGGTCGAGATGGCGGAGATCAGCGAATTTTTCTACCGGGACTTTGACGAGTTCGATAATAAATCGGCGAAAAAACACCTGAAAGCTTCCGCACAGGAGCCGCTCGAAAAGGTCCGGGAAGTACTGGCGGCACTGGACAGTTGGGAGCCAGAACCCATCTACGCAGTGGTGACAGGCGTTGCCGAAGCACTCGATCTGAAGATCGGCAAGGTGGCGCAGCCACTGCGCGTGGCGGTCGTCGGTCGTGCCGCTTCTCCGGGCATCGACGTGACCCTGCAGCTGGTCGGGCGGGAGGCCTGCCTGCGGCGCATTGACAGGGCGCTCGGATATATCCGCCAGCGCGTTGAGCAGAGTGAGTCGGCATGAGCAGCGAAGATACAACACCTGTAACCAACTTTATTCGTAACATCATTGATGCGGACCTGGCCGCGGGTAAAAACCAGGGGCGGGTGGCAACACGCTTCCCTCCCGAACCAAACGGCTACCTGCACATCGGCCATGCCAAATCCATCTGCCTGAACTTCGGTGTCGCCAGCGACTACCAGGGCACCTGCAACCTGCGCTTTGACGATACCAACCCCCACAAGGAAAATATCGAGTTCGTCGACGCCATCAAGTGCGACGTGCAGTGGCTGGGCTATGATTGGGGTGATCGCCTGTTTTATGCCTCGGACTATTTTGAGCAGCTGTATGACTATGCTGTGCGGCTTATAAAGACGGGCAAGGCTTATGTCTGTGATCTGACGGCAGAGCAGACCCGGGAGTACCGGGGCACCCTGACCGAGCCGGGTAAGGACAGTCCCTACCGGGAGCGTTCCGTTGAAGAGAACCTGGACCTGTTCGCACGCATGCGTGCCGGGAAGTTTGCCGACGGCGAGCGTATCCTGCGCGCCAGGATCGACATGGCTTCGCCCAACATGAACCTGCGCGATCCGGCCATCTACCGCATTCGTCACGGCGCCATGCACCACCAGACGGGCGAGGCCTGGAGCATCTACCCGATGTACGACTTCACCCACTGCCTGTCGGACTCCATCGAGGGGATCACGCACTCACTGTGTACGCTGGAATTCGAGGACCATCGCCCGTTGTATGACTGGTTCCTGGATGAACTCGATGTCGAGTGTCATCCGCAGCAGATCGAGTTCTCCCGGCTGGAGCTGGAGTACACCATCACCAGCAAGCGCAAACTCACCCGGCTGGTCGACGAAAGACACGTCGAGGACTGGGATGACCCGCGCATGCCCACCATCGCCGGTATGCGGCGGCGCGGTTACCCCCCGGCCGCGATCCGGGATTTCTGTGAGCGCATCGGCGTGACAAAATCCGGTAACAATGTCGAGATGGGCGTGCTCGAAAACTGCGTGCGCGAAGATTTGAATGTCAATGCGCCGCGCCGCATGGCCGTGCTGCACCCGTTAAAAGTAGTCATCGACAATTACCCGA
>CAZWJB010000056.1:0-4930 GCA_964634485.1 uncultured Thiohalobacter sp.
GGCGCTGTGACCTTGCCCGTGCGCAGGTCAAAACGTGCACCATGCCGTGGACACTCGATTTCAAAGCCTTCCACTTCCCCCTCGGCCAGCGTTCCGCCGTCATGGGTGCAGACATCCTGAATAGCGTAATAGTGACCGTCGATGTTGAATACGGCCACTTCGGTGCCATTCACGTCAACCAGGCTGACACTGCCTTCCGGCAAGCTGGAGACTGCATCGACATCAACCCATTCGGACATAAAATACACCTCGCATTATTCATGCAGGATCCCGATTGCCTGTGCCCGGAGCCTGATCTGGAATACGCGGATCAATCAAACATCCCCAACGTCAGGCGAGTCGCCTCGGTCATGCGTGATTTGTCCCACGGTGGCTCCCACACCAGTTCCACGCACACCTCGCTGACTTCCTGAAGTTCGCGCACGGCGCACTCCACCGTGCCCGGAAAGGTCTGCGCAACCGGGCAGCCTGGTGCGGTGAGGGTCATTTTGATATGCACCCTGCCTTGCTTCGGCTCGACGTCTATGTCGTACACCAGGCCGAGGTCGTAGATGTTCACCGGCAGTTCCGGGTCATACACCGTGCGTAACACGCCGATCACTTGCTCGGTGAGAATCGTGTGCGCGATACTGGCAGTCTCAGCCATCATCGGGGGTTGTGCAGATTTCAGGTGCCATGGGTTCGGTGCAGATCGTTGCGTCATCCTGATCCAGCGCGGCGCGCAGGGTATGCCAGGGCAGGGTGGCGCACTTGATGCGCATGGGATATTCGTGCACGCCACTGAGTACCACGAGTTTTCCGACGTCACCGGATGGTGACTCTTGCGTTAGCAGATTGTGCATCGAGCGGAAAAGCTCGCGCGCCTGCTGCACGGTCTTTCCCTTGACAGCCTCTGTCATCAGCGAGGCGGAAGCCGTGGAAATTGCACAACCCGCGCCCTCGAAACTGATGTCCTCGATTACATCGTCACTCACCTGCAGGTGTACGCTGAACTCATCGTTACACACCGGGTTGAAGCCATGTGCATGCCGGTTGGTCGCAGCCGGTTCGCCCGCGAAGTTGCGCGGGTTGCGGTTATGGTCGAGGATCATTTCCTCGTACAGGTCGCGTATATGATCCATGTTTCGCTCCGTATTCATCGTCACTGACGTGGAACATCCTGCAATACGGCAGCACTCCCGGTGAGGTGTTCAGCCAGTTGCCGTTCCAGGTAGTGCCGTACAGGATCGAGGTGCATGCGACCCAGTACGTCGGCGGCAAAGGCATAGACCAGCAGGCTGCGTGCGCCGTTTTCATCCAGTGCACGTGAACGCAGATAGAACAGTGCGTCTGCATCCAGTTCACCCACCGTGCAGCCATGCGTGCACTGCACGTTGTCGGCGTATATCTCGAACTGCGGTCGCGCATCGGCCTCGGCTTCACCGGACAGTAGCAGGCTATGATTGCTCTGCTGCGCCTGTGTCTGCTGCGCGCCCGGGTGTACGACAATACGTCCGCTGAATACCGTGCGCGAACGGTCATCGAGAATGCCCCTGTACCATTCGTTGCTGGTCGTCTGCGGCTGGTGATGTTCGATGCGCGTGTTGTTGTCCACATGTTGATGACCGTGCGTCAGGGTCAGGCCATTCAGGGCGCATTCTGCGCCATAACCGTTAAGGTCGACCTGCAGTTCGTTGCGCACCAGCCGGCCGCCCAGTGCGATACTGTGCGCATCCAGATGGCTGTTGCGGTCCTGCTGTACGTACAGGCCGCCGATGTGCGTGGCCGCTGCACTTTCCTGTTCCAGCTTGTAATGCTCCAGTGTGGCGTTTTCATCCAGCACAATTTCCGTGATGGTATTGGTCAGGCTGGTTGCACCATTCAATGCTACCCAGGATTCGATCACCGTGGCAGCGCTGCCGGGCCCGGCCTGTATGATATTCCTTACGGTTGTCATACAGTCTGCCTGCCCGGTACTGATGAATAACAGGTGTATCGGCTGCTCCAGCACCGCATCCCGTTCCAGTTTTATATATGCACCATCCTGCAGGAAGGCCGTGTTCATGGCGTCGAAGCCCGGTCTGTCCATGCCAGGTGTGTGACCCATTACCGCCTCCAGTTCATCCGGGTTGTGTTCCATTACTGTTGCCAGGCTGGTCAGCGTGACACCGGTCAGCAGTGTACGGAACGGGTGTAGTTCCGGGGTAAAGCGGCCATCGACGAACACCAGCCGCTGCATTGGCTCGTGATTGAACAGCCACGGTTCCAGTGCGGACTCATGTATTTCCCTGCCCGCGACCGGTGGTGTAAACGTGTGCCGGTTCAGGCTGCGCAGGTCGGTATATTTCCAGGCCTCGACACGCGTGTCCGGAAACCCTTGCTGTTGAAATTCCGACATGGCCCTGCTGCGCATGCTTGCTACCCACGGCACGTCCGCGCCGGGCAACCGGTCCCGCAGGCGATCAAAGGTTTCCCGGTAGTTCAGTTGTGGGCTACTCATGGTGTCGCTCCTGCCACCGTTTCTTTCAGCCAGCCATAGCCGCGCTCTTCCAGTTCCAGCGCCAGTTCCGGCCCACCGGATTTCACCAGTCGACCGTCAACAAGCACATGCACGAAGTCCGGCTTGATGTAATTCAGCAGACGCTGGTAATGGGTCACTACCAGGAACGCTCGCTCGGGACTGCGCAGGCTGTTGACCCCGTTGGCGACTACTTGCAGGGCATCGATATCCAGCCCGGAGTCGGTTTCGTCGAGGATCGCCAGGCGCGGCTCCAGTACCAGCAGTTGCAGGATTTCGTTGCGTTTCTTTTCACCGCCCGAGAAGCCGGTATTGACAGAGCGGTACAACAGGTCCTCGTCCATCTGCATCAGGCCCAGTCGCGCCTTCACCAGGGTAAGGAAATCCATGGCGTCGAGTTCCGGCTCGCCACGGGATTTGCGGATGGCATTGAGCGCGGTCTTGAGCAGGTAGATATTGCTGACACCGGGGATTTCCACCGGGTACTGGAAGGCCAGAAAGATCCCGGCTCGGGCCCGCTCCTCGGGTTCCAGTGTCAGCAGGTCCTGATTGTCATAATAAATACTGCCGCGTGTGACTTCGAACTGCCGGTGCCCGGCCAGTACGTGCGCCAGGGTGCTCTTGCCGGAACCGTTTGGCCCCATGATAGCGTGCACCGCGCCGGCCTCGATGGTGAGATCGATGCCGTTGAGAATGGGCTTGCCATCCACGGCTACATGCAGGTCCTTGATAATCAGCATAACGGCATCACCCCACTGCACCTTCCAGGCTAACGCCAAGCAGCTTTTGCGCCTCGACGGCAAATTCCATTGGCAGTTCCCTGAATACCTGCTTGCAGAAGCCGTTGACGATCAGGCTTACGGCATCCTCGGCCGACAGCCCGCGCTGGCGGCAATAGAACAACTGGTCCTCGCCGATGCGCGAGGTGCTGGCCTCGTGTTCGACGCGCGCTGTCGGGTTTTTCACTTCGATGTAGGGGAAGGTGTGTGCGCCGCAGCGGTCACCGATCAGCAGGGAATCACACTGCGTGTAGTTGCGTGCGCCGTCTGCGCCCTTGAGCACCTTGACCAGCCCACGGTAGGCATTCCGGCCCCGGCGTGCCGAGATGCCCTTGGAGATGATGGTGCTGCGCGTGTTCTTGCCGATATGGATCATCTTGGTGCCGGTGTCGGCCTGCTGGAAGTTGTTGGTCAACGCGACCGAATAGAACTCGCCGACCGTGTTGTCGCCTTGAAGGATAACGCTGGGATATTTCCAGGTGATCGCAGACCCGGTTTCCACCTGCGTCCAGGAGATGTGCGCATTCTCCCCGCGGCAGGCACCCCGCTTGGTGACAAAGTTGAAAATGCCGCCGCGCCCCTGTTCGTCACCCGGGTACCAGTTCTGCACCGTTGAATACCTGATCTGCGCATCCTTCAGTGCAACCAGTTCAACGACGGCGGCGTGCAGCTGGTTTTCATCGCGCATCGGCGCCGTGCAGCCCTCGAGATAGCTGACGTAACTGCCTTCATCGGCGATGATCAGGGTACGTTCGAACTGGCCGGTGTTGGCGGCGTTGATACGGAAGTAGGTTGACAGTTCCATCGGGCAGCGCACGCCCTTCGGGACATACACAAACGAACCATCGCTGAATACTGCGGAGTTCAGGCTGGCGTAGAAGTTGTCTGTCGGTGGCACCACCGAACCGAGGTACTGTTGTACCAGTTCCGGGTGTTTGCGTACTGCCTCTGAAAAGGAACAGAAGATGATGCCGTGTTCGGCAAGCTTGTCCTTGAAGGTGGTTGCCACCGAGACGCTGTCGAATACCGCGTCCACAGCAACACCGGCGAGTTGTTCCTGCTCTTCCAGCGGGATGCCGAGTTTCGCGTAGGTCTCGAGCAGTTTGGGATCAACCTCATCGAGACTGGCCGGTGCATCCTTGCGTGACTTCGGTGCGGAATAGTAACTGATGGCGTTAAAGTCAATCGGCGGGTAGTGTACGCTCGACCATTCAGGCACCTGCATGGACTGCCAGTGATGGTAGGCCTTGAGGCGCCAGTCGAGCAAAAACGAGGGCTCCTGTTTCCTGGCTGAAATCAGCCGGATGACATCCTCACTGAGACCGGGCGGCACGCTGTCCGCGTCAATGTCGGTAACAAACCCTGCCGGGTATTCCCGGCTCAGCAGGTGACTGATCTGTTGATTCGAAGCAGTCATTGGGCTCCGAACCGGTGCCGAAAAGCGTCCTCATCAGGGATTGACGAGAAGCGCACCGTGCACGACGGTTCACTGGTTAAACTATAATACCTGAGTAAAATAGTCAAGTATTAAAGCGGGGTGCTCGATCGGCCGGGATTGCCGTGCAGCTTCAAGTAGACGAAACAGGAAAGGCAGCAGCCATTGTGTCCATGCCTGATATCTCCTGCCCCTTGACCGGCGGTAGGGTCAAATTCA
>CAZWJB010000056.1:5030-7390 GCA_964634485.1 uncultured Thiohalobacter sp.
ATTCGACCGTACAATCCTGCTACCAGCGAGGGGTACGTTTTGTCTGAAACAATAGTATTACCCCACTCAATCAGGGGAAGAGCCAGTTTATTAAATGTCGGCCACAGGTTCAGCATGGCTGTCGCTGCACGGGTACAGCCGACAGGCCGAGTTGAGCCTGTTTTTTAAAAAGCGGCTTGTTGACTGGCTGTCTTTGCTGTCGTCGAACATCCATTTTACAAACCGGCCTTCATCCTGTCCGGTTTTGCTACCCCCATATCCAATATGCCGGACATCGTGCAGCAGATGACCTATGTCAACCCATTGCGTTATTTCCTCATTATCCTGCGCGGTGTTTTCCTGGAGGGTGATTCCTATGAACTGCTGTTCAACCAGTACTGGCCGATGGCTATTATTTCGTTTGTGACGCTGGCCGTGGCGGGCTGGTTATTCCAGCATCGAATGAACTGGAACATTACTGAATTGTGTTCAGCCAGTTGCCCGGAATGCCGCATGGTCAAAAACTCATCTGTTTGGCCCGGATTTGCAATTTTACGTGAATCTTGTCAAGTCAGGAGTTACTTCACGTACTCAGGAAGATCAACAGCTTCGGGTTATACGGGTAAGGTTGTGTGCAAGAACAAGACTGTCTACAGTACCGTTATCAGGTAATAATAAAAATTCGCCTGGCACGAGTATTCATCGAAGAGGAAACGCACTAATGTCATTACCCACAAAAAATGATGCGGTTCAGAATGAGTCAGTTGAACTGTGCGGCTTTGAGCGATTAATGAAAGCTGAACTTAATAAAGGTACAGCCTTTACTGAAGATGAACGAGAACGTTATGGTCTTCGTGGTTTGTTACCGGCAGGTGTGTCCGATCCGAAAACGCAACAAGACCGCGTCATGGAAAATCTGCGGCGTAAGGACAATGATATTGAGCGCTATATTTTTCTGCAGGCATTGGCAGGGCGCAATGAGCGTTTGTTTTATCGTTTGTTGATCGATCATATTGATGAGCTGATGCCACTGATTTATACGCCGACTGTAGGCCAGGCATGCCAGGAATTTGCACATATTTTTCGCCAGCCAAAAGGTTTTTATATTACCCCGGATGATCGCGGAGAAATTCGGGATATCCTGAAAAACTGGCCGGAAAGCGATGTGCGTATGATCGTGATAACCGACGGAGAGCGTATTCTCGGACTCGGTGACCTGGGTGCGAACGGTATGGGTATACCGATTGGAAAATTATCATTGTATACCGCCTGTGCGGGTATTCCGCCAAAGCAATGTTTACCGGTGATGCTGGATGTTGGTACCAACAACGAAATCCTGCGCAATGACCCGCTTTATCTCGGCATCAAACAGCCACGCCTTAAAGGCGCCGAATACGATGAACTGATTGAAGAAATTGTGGAAGCGGTGCAGGAAAAATTCCCATTGGCGTTAATTCAGTTCGAGGACTTTTTAACACCGAATGCTTACGCTTTGCTGAATCGTTATCGTGATCGTGTGCTTTGCTTTAACGATGACATTCAGGGTACGGCGGCAGTTATATTGGCAGGTGTCCTGGCATCGGGCCGTATTACCGGTAATGACATTACTGATCTGCGTATTATGTTCCTGGGGGCAGGTTCCGCGGCAACTGGTATTGCCGAACTGTTACAGGCGGCGTTTATTCAGGCCGGGCTGGATGAAAAAACTGCGCGTGAGCGTCTCTGGTTTGTTGATCAATCCGGGTTGCTGGTCAAGTCACGTGACGACCTGGGGCCACACAATATCCCCTATGCACATGATGTTCCCTGCGTACCGTTTGATGAAGCGATTCGTCAGATCAAACCTCATGTGTTGATTGGTGCAACCGGTGCACCCGGTGTGTTTACCGAGGACATCATTCGACTGCTTGCGGAGATCAACGAGCGCCCGGTTATCTTCGCGCTTTCCAACCCGACCTCACGTGCTGAATGCACAGCAGAGCAGGCGTATGAATGGACAGAAGGCCGTGCGGTATTTTCCAGTGGCAGTCCATTCGATCCGGTTACCTATAATGACGTGTTGTACCGATCCGGGCAGGGTAACAATGCTTATGTGTTTCCTGGCATTGGTCTCGGCGCAATAGCCTGCCGCGCTCGCAGCATTAGTGACGGCATGTTTCTTGAGTCTGCACGTGTGTTGGCTGAAATGGTCAGTGATGAAGATCTGGCGACAGGAACGGTTTATCCGCCGCTTTCCGGTATCCGGCAGGTATCACTTGCGATTGCGGTGGGGGTCGCCGAGCAGGCATACAAAGAAGGTCTGGCACAGGAAGATCGACCGGATGATCCTGAACAAATGATTGCTGGTTTAATGTATGTCCCGACTTATTAGTAATGCGTAC
>CAZWJB010000057.1:0-7364 GCA_964634485.1 uncultured Thiohalobacter sp.
CTGGTGATGCCATCAATCTTGATGTCCATCTGCAAGGCGTTAACACCTTTTTCGGTCCCCGCTACCTTGAAGTCCATATCGCCGAGGTGATCTTCATCACCCATGATGTCGGTCAACACAGCGTAATCGTCACCCTCCTTGATCAGCCCCATGGCGACCCCGGCTACCGGTGCTGTCAGCGGCACGCCTGCATCCATCATGGACAGACTACTGCCGCACACGCTGGCCATCGAGCTTGAACCATTGGATTCGGTAATCTCGGAGACCACGCGGATGGTATAGGGAAATTCGTCCGGATTCGGCATAACCGCCAGCATACCGCGCTTGGCCAGACGACCATGACCGATTTCACGACGCTTGGGACTGCCAACACGACCGGTTTCGCCCACGCAATAGGGAGGGAAGTTGTAGTGCAACATGAACTTGTCACGATACGATCCCTGCAAGGCATCTACGATCTGTGAATCGCGTTCGGTACCCAGCGTGGTAACCACCAGCGCCTGGGTTTCGCCACGGGTAAACAGCGCAGAACCGTGGGTACGCGGCAGCACGCCGGTACGCACGGTAATCGGACGTACTGTCTTTGTGTCCCGGCCGTCGATGCGGGGTTTACCCTCGATGATACGGCTACGCACAATGCTCTTTTCCAGCTTCTCCATGGCGCCGCGCACGTCTTCCTCGCTGAAGCCACCTTCTTCGTCGCTGGCTACTTTCTCGATGGTAGCGGAACGAATGGTGCTCAGTCGCTCATAGCGGTCCTGCTTGTCCGCCACCTGGTAGGCATCGCCAAACTCCGCCGCGCTGGCGTCGGCCACGGCCTTGCCCAGTGCTTCGTCGACCGGGGCAGTTTCCCATTCCCAGACAGGCGTATTCACTTCTGCTGCCAGTTCGCTGATCGCCTTGATAGCCACCTGCATCTGTTCATGACCGTGGACCACGGAACCCAGCATGACGTCTTCCGGGAGTTCCTTAGCCTCGGATTCAACCATCAGCACAGCGTGCGCGGTACCGGCAACTACCAGGTTCAGATCCGATTCGTCCAGCTGGCTACGGTCCGGGTTCAACACATATTCGCCGTTAATATAACCGACTCGTGCGGCACCTACCGGGCCGCTGAACGGCAATCCCGAGATCGAACAGGCCGCCGATGCACCCAGCAGTGCCGGGATATCCGGGTTGATTTCCGGATCCAGTGACATCACCGTGGCAATAATCTGCACTTCGTTGGTGAAGCCTTTCGGAAACAGGGGTCGAATGGGGCGGTCGATCAGCCGACACAACAGTGTTTCATTTTCACTCGGCCGGCCTTCGCGGCGAAAAAAACCGCCTGGTATGGTACCGGCGGCATAGGTGCGCTCCTGGTAATCAACGGTGAGCGGGAAGAAATCCCGATCCGATCCACGCTTGAGCCCTACCGCGGTGACGAACACCTGGGTGTCCCCCATGCTGACCATCACTGCGCCGGATGCCTGGCGGGCGATTTCACCGGTTTCGAACGTTACTGTATGACTACCGTACTGGAACGATTTCTTAATGGGGTTCACTGGTTAATCCTTACCGCTGACTAAAGCGCGGCTAAATGGGTAAATGAATTGTGCTCGAATTCAGCGGCGCAGCCCGAGACGGCCAATCAGATCCTGGTAACGGCCTACATCCTTGCTCTTGAGATAGTCGAGCAGTTTGCGACGCGTGCTGACCATGCGCAACAGACCCTGTCGGGAATGATGATCGTGTTTGTGTTCCTGGAAGTGTGGCGTCAGCTCCTGGATATTTGCCGAGAGTAACGCGACCTGCACTTCAGGTGAGCCGGTGTCCCCGGCAACGCGCTGATATTCGCTCACAATTTTTTGCTTCTGTTCGGTTGATAAAGCCATGCTAAAAACTCCAGAATCGTTCCAAATAAATATATTCATCCAGCGAACAGGCCAGACGAAAGCGGGGGTATTCTAACCGCGCAACCCCGCAGTCTCAATAGCTTACCCGGAAATCAGGCGACAACGCCCGTGCAGGCTCAGGCACTCTTCATAAGACGCCGCGGCGCTACGCGCCCGTCGTCGAGGATCTCCCCCATACCGAGGAAACTGCGATTACCCTCATACAAACGGACCCAGCCACTGGTGGGTGCATGGGGCACCAGCACCGGTTGACCCTGCTGCAGATAGAATGCCGCATCGGTAGACAAATCCACGTCCGGCCATTGACTTAGCGCTGACTCAATGGGAAGCAGCAAGTCATCCATGGCGGGCATATCGTTTTCTTTCAGATGCTGCAGCCGGTCCAGCGCCACCAGTTGCCCGTCTCCATAAGGACCGACCATATTGCGTCTGAGGGCGGAAACGTGGGCGCCACAGCCAAGCTTTTCGCCGATATCCTCGGCCAGGGTACGTACATAGGTGCCTTTTGAACAATGTACGTCGATATCGATCCAGTCATCACCCTGCCCGGTCAGTGTCAACTGATAGATATCCACCGGTCGCGGCTCACGCTCGACTTCAACACCCTGTCGGGCCAGCTTGTAGAGCCGCTGTCCCTGGTGTTTTAGTGCCGAATACATGGGTGGAATCTGTTCGATACTGCCGCGAAACTGTTCAAGTACCGTTTCCAGCTGCTCCTCACTCCAGGATTCCACCGGCCGGGTTTCCAGCACCTCGCCCTCGGCATCAGCCGTTGTGGTACGCACACCGAGCTGGCAGCGCACCTGGTAGCGCTTGTCTGCATCCAGCAGAAAAGCGGAGACCTTGGTCGCTTCACCCATGCAGATGGGCAACACCCCGGACGCCAGCGGGTCCAGGCTGCCGGTATGACCGGCCTTCTTCGCATAGTAAAGACGTTTTACCTGTTGCAGCGCGTCGTTTGACGTAATACCCGACGGCTTGTCCAGCAACAGAATGCCGTTGACGTCTCGACCTCTAACCCGGCGTCGCCCCATAAATCGTCTTACCTCAAGTATCCGAATCAGAATCGTCGTCAGCGTGCCGGTCAGCACGCACGGCGGAATCTATCAATGCGCTCAGGCGTGCGCCCTGTTCCAGGGATTTATCCTGTCTGAAATGCAATTGCGGCACATGCCGCATGGCCAGCTGCCGGCCCAGCAGGCGGCGCAGAAAACCTGCCGCACCCTGCAATACCCGCAAAGAAACATCAGGGCCCTGTTCTTCGCCCGGTGTAGCCATGGTGGAAAAAAACACCTTGGCGTGTGACAGGTCACGCGAGACCTCAACACCTGAAATACTCACCATACCAATACGCGGGTCATCAATTTCGTCGCGTATGAGTGCCGCCAGCTCGCGCTGGAGCTGTTCGCCGACGCGGCGGGTTCTGGGAAAGTCTCTTGGCATAACAACTAAATCGGTAGCATTGGCGGATTATTCCACCGTACGTGCTGTTTCCACCCGCTCGAAGACCTCAATCTGGTCTTCGGCCTTGACGTCATTGTAGTTCTTCACACCGATACCGCATTCGGTGCCGCTGCGTACTTCGTTGACGTCGTCCTTGAAGCGGCGCAGTGATTCCAGTTCGCCCTCGTAGATAACAACATTGTCACGCAACACACGGATCGGCGCGCTGCGGCGCACCACGCCATCGATAACCATGCAACCCGCAATCGCGCCTATCTTCGGTGCACGGAATACATCGCGAACTTCGGCGATACCAATGATTTCCTCGCTGACGTGCGGCGACAGCATGCCGGACACCGCTGCTTTTACATCGTCAATCGCTTCGTAGATCACACTGTAGTAGTGCAGGTCGATTTCGTGTTCTTCGATTACGTTTCGTGCAGTTGCATCTGCACGCACATTAAAGCCGATCAGGATCGCATTGGATGCCACCGCCAGATTGGCATCGGTTTCATTAATACCACCAACGCCTGACGAGACAATCTTGACAACAACTTCATCGGTGACAATATTGGTCAGGGATTCGCGCAGAGCCTCAACACTACCCTGCACATCGGCCTTCAAAACGATATTCAGGTTGGTCTGTTTACCTTTGCCAAGATTCGCGAACATATCCTCAAGCTTGGACTGTTGCTGTTTGGCGAGTTTGATCTCGCGCTGTTTCTGGTGACGGAATTCGGCCAGCTCACGCGCCCTGCGTTCATCATTGATGACCAGCGCATCATCACCCGCACCCGGCGTACCGGACAACCCCAGCACCACGGCCGGCATTGACGGCCCCGCGGATTCAATGGTCTTGCCCGACTCGTCAAACATGGCCCGCACACGCCCCATTTCCTGGCCGGCAATCAGTGTATCGCCCTTGCGCAACACACCGTTCTGCACCAGCACGGTGGCAACCGGGCCACGCCCCTTGTCCAGAGTCGATTCGATAACAGTGCCCTGAGCCGGGCATTCCTCGACCGCAGTCAGTTCGAGCAGTTCTGCCTGAAGAATGATGGCATCCAGCAGCGCATCAACACCCTGACCGGTTTTCGCCGAGACTTCGATAAACTGGGCATCGCCACCCCAGTCTTCCGGGATCACCTCGTGCTGCGACAACTCGGTCTTGACACGCTCGGGATCCGCCTCAGGTTTGTCTATCTTGTTGATTGCCACCACGATGGGCACTCCGGCCGCCTTGCTGTGCTGAATCGCCTCGATAGTCTGTGGTTTTGCACCATCATCGGCGGCAACCACCAGAATGACAATATCCGTCACTTTGGCGCCGCGTGCACGCATGGCGGTAAACGCCGCGTGACCCGGCGTATCCAGGAAACTGACAGTGCCCTTGGCTGTATCTACATGATAAGCGCCGACATGCTGGGTGATGCCTCCGGCCTCGCCTGCAGCAACCCGTGTATTGCGTATATAGTCGAGCAACGATGTCTTGCCGTGATCGACGTGCCCCATGATGGTGACAACAGGGGGACGAGGCACTTTTTCACCAGTGATCTCCTGCGCAGCCAGTTTCTCGATCTCTTCTTCCAGGTCATCGGCCGACACTGCCTTGGCAATATGCCCCAGTTCCTCTACCAGCAGGATAGCGGTATCCCGGTCAAGGCTCTGGTTGATGGTCGCCATAACACCCATCTTCATCAGCGACTTGACCAGTTCGACGCCCTTGATAGACATCTTTTGCGCCAGCTCAGAAACAGTGATGGCTTCCGGAATTTCGACTTCATGGACGACGGGTTCGGTCGGCATCTCGAAACCGTGCTCGCCTGAAGGCGTGATAGAAACACCCGCCCTGCGAGCGCGTTTTTTCTTGCGACGACCGCTTTTACCCTTGGCAACATGCAGTTCCTTGCGGCCATAGCGTGTCTGGTTGTCGCCAGCGGGTTCATGACGCTTGCCCCTGCGATCCTGCTCCGTTTTCTGTTGTTGCGCCTCCTGTGTCGCACGCGCCTGGGCCAGCGCATCCTTGTCTGTTTTTTTGCGATCTTCTTCGGCCTGGCGACTGGCTTCCTGCTCCTTGCGCAGCCTGACCGCTTCGGTGCGTTTGGCCTCTTCTTCCACTTTACGCGCCGCCTCTTCCTCGGCACGCTTCAGGGCATCCTTTTCCTCCTGCAGTCTGGCCTCGCGCTCGGCAAGCAGCCTGGCCTTTTCGTCAGCCTCCTGTTTCAGTCTGTCCTGCTCTTCCTCGAGCAGATCGGCACGCTTGACGTAGGTGCGTTTCTTGCGCACTTCCACGCTGACGGTTTTGGCAGTGCCACCACGGGGCGCGTTGGTACGCAGCTCGCTGTGCGACCTGCGTTTCAATGTCACCTTCTTTGGCTGCGTAACACCCGCTGATGGCGCACCCGACTTACCGTGGCTTCTGCGCAGGTACGTCAGCAGCTGCATTTTCTCCTGGTCTGATATGGTATCGTCCGCACCGTCTATCGACAGGCCGGCCTCACCCAGTTGCGCCAACAGGCGATCAACCGGCAAACCTACCACGTCTGCGAACTGTCGTATGGTTACATCAGTCATCTTAAAGGTGTCTCCTCGACGTTCAGCCCTGTTCTTCTTCGGCAAACCAGGGCGCGCGTGCTGTCATAATCAACTTGCCTGCGCGTTCTTCATCCATACCATCGATATCCATCAAATCATCAACAGCCTGCTCGGCCAGGTCTTCCATGGTGGTGATCTCTTTACCTGCCAGGATGAAGGCCAGATCTTCATCCATACCTTCCATGTCCAGAAGATCCTGTGCGGGTTGCCCGGTACTTTCTTCATTGGTAATAGCGCGCGTCAGCAGTACATCGCGAGCACGACCACGCAGCTCCTCGACGATATCCTCCTCGAATTCCTCGATCTGCAATAATTCACTGTTTGGCACATAGGCAATTTCCTCCACACTGGAGAAACCTTCCTGCGCAAGGATGACTGCGACTTCCTCGTCAACGTCCAGGTCCTCCATAAACAGTTTCTGCAATTTCTGCATTTCCTCTTCGGACTTCTCGGTAGCCTGTTGTTCATCCATAACATTCAGCTCCCAGCCCGTCAGCTGGCTGGCAAGCCGTACGTTCTGGCCACCACGGCCGATCGCCTGAGACAATTGCTCAGAGCCCACGGCAACGTCCATGCTGTGCTTCTCTTCGTCAACCACGATGGAAACCACTTCAGCGGGAGACATGGCATTGATAACAAACTGGGCCGGGTTCTCATTCCATAAAATAATATCGACACGCTCACCCGCCAGCTCGTTGGACACCGTCTGCACACGGCTGCCACGCATGCCGACGCAGGCGCCGACCGGATCGATACGCGGATCGTTGGAGGAGACGGCAATCTTGGCGCGCAAGCCCGGATCACGGGCAGCACCCAGTATCTCGATCAGATCCTGACCGACTTCGGGCACTTCAAGCTTGAACAGTTCAACCAGAAACTCGGGGGCAACACGGCTGACGAACAGCTGTGGCCCGCGTGGTTCACTGCGAACATCATGCAGATAGCCGCGCAGGCGATCACCGGGACGCACCGCTTCACGCGGAATCATCTCTTCCCGGTAAATAATGGCTTCAGCATTGCCGCCCAGATCGAGGTATACGTTGCCACGCTCCACACGCTTGACGATGCCGGTGACCAGCTCGCCGATGCGGTCCAGGTAGGCTTCCACCACCTGCGCACGCTCTGCTTCGCGGACCTTCTGCACAATAACCTGCTTGGCGGTCTGGGCACCGATGCGCCCGAATTCAACCGACTCCATGAACTCCTCAATAAACTCCCCCAGCTGGATATCAGGATTGATCTTGCGCGCTTCTTCGAGCAGGATCTGCCGCGAGGGAAAACAGTAACCCCCCTCTTTGTCTTCGTCGTCATCTTCATCCGGCTCCGGGTTTTCCTCAACCACTTCCCAGCGACGGAAGGTATCGTACTCACCGCTGTCGCGGTCAATCGCTACCCGGACCTCGATATCCTCTTCGTGACGTTTTTTCGTTG
>CAZWJB010000058.1:0-7214 GCA_964634485.1 uncultured Thiohalobacter sp.
GGAAACAGATATAGAGTACGAACGCCTGGTGGAAATGATGGATACACTGCGTGTTACACAGGTCGAACAGGACGATGAAATGGTTACTGCCGAGCTGTTTCCGGTCATCTCCATTGGGGACGCTCCTGCCGCCAGGCCGCGTGCTTCCAGAAAGGGCAGCAGATGAAACAATCCCGCCGCGCCAAGCGTATGGAACGCCACTACAAGCGCAACAAGGGTGCGCCCGCGTTCAACATGGTGTCCTTGATGGATATCTTTACTATCCTGGTGTTTTTTCTGCTGGCAAACTCTGGCGAAAGCGAGGTATTACCAAGCAGCAGAAATATTGAGCTACCCGAATCCATTGCCGAACAAAAACCCCGGCAAAACGTGGTCGTCATGGTAACTGCAACCGATATTCTGGTTCAGGGCAGCCGTGTGATTTCGGTGGATGACGCTGAAAACAACAAGGGCCTGGTAATCGAAGCGCTGAAGCTTGCACTGGAATCACAGAACCAGCGCCGCGTACTGCAAAGCGCCTCTGATAAAAACAGGCCGCTGGAAGTCACCATAATGGGGAATAAAAAGGTTCCCTACCGGCTTTTGAAGAAGGTCATGGCAACCAGCATGGAGGCCGGTTTCGGGAAAATCTCTCTGGCCGTGATGCAGAAGGCCACCGCCCGTGAGAGCCAGGAATTATAATGGTCTATTCCCACTCACTATCGCTGCCGTGGTCGATTTCAGCGGAAGACGAACGTCGTTTCCGCAAGATTCTGACCATCACACTGGTTCTTACAGTAGTCCTGGGTATTGCAATACCTCTGCTGCCGGTCTTAAAGAAACCCGTGGAGAAGGAAATTAAACTTCCACCTCGTATTGCCCAGCTGATATTCGAAAAAAAGACCGAACCCAGGCCACACAAGAAACCCAGGCCGGAAAAAAAACCGGTAGCCAAAAAGAAACCCCTGCCTGAAAAGAAAGTGCCGCCCAGGGTGGAAAAGAAGGTAGCGCCAAAAAAACCGAAAGTAGACGCCCTCGAACAGGCACGCAAGAAAGCCTCGACTGCCGGTCTGCTGGCCTTGCAGGATTCGCTTGCCGATCTGCGCGACCAGTCAGTCGATGAACTGAACGGCTCGAAACGCCTCAGTAATAGCGGCTCAACGGCGAGGGAAACAGAGCGAGCGCTGATTACATCCAAAGTGGGCAGCGGCAGCCGGGGGATCAACACCTCAAGGATGAGCCGTGACACCGGGTCGACACAACTTGTAACGCGTACCGCAACCGAAGTAAAAAGCACCATTACCAAAACGTCGCCCAAAAGCGTACGCAAGAAAGACCGCGATGTCTCACGCAGCATTGAGGAAATCCAGGTCGTATTCGATCGTAACAAGAGTGCGATTTACGGCCTGTATAACCGTGCACTACGCAAGGATCCTGCACTGCAGGGGAAACTGGTACTACGTTTGACTATCTCCCCGTCCGGGAAAGTCACCAAAATAGCCCTGGTCTCCAGCGAGCTCGGAGATCTGCAACTGGAACGCAAACTTGTGCAACGAATCAAGATGTTCAACTTCGGCGCCAAACCGGTGGACACGGTAACAATCACCTACCCCATTGATTTTCTGCCTGCCTGATCAGACCGGAACGCGCACCAGGTAATCGAGAACGATACCCGTAAATACAGCTGCGCCGAACCAGTTATTATTCAAAAACGCCTGAAAACAGGCTTTCGGTTCGCGTTCACGAATCAGATACTGCTGGTACAGCGCCAGCCCTGTCGCAAGCAACAAACCAAAATAATAGTAGCTCCCCAGGCTCGCCGTCTGCCCGACCATCAACAAGGCAGCCAGCAGCAGTATCTGAATCGTCGCGATGATGGCGCGGTCCGCTTTGCCAAAAAGAATGGCAGTGGATTTAACGCCGATTTTCAAATCATCTTCCCTGTCGACCATACCGTACATGGTGTCATAGGCTGTTGCCCACAACACTGTCGCCACAAACAACAACCAGGCTACTTTCGGTATCCCCCCTGTCTGCGCCGCAAAAGCCATGGGCACAGCCCAACCGAATGCCGCACCCAGAAATACCTGGGGAAGGTGTGTGAAACGCTTCATAAAGGGGTACAGCGCTGCAAAAACCACACCCACGAATGACAGCATGATGGTAAGTCGATTCATAAGCAGAACCAGACCGAACGCCGCCAGGCACAGAACTGCGAACAACATCAGCGCTTCTTTTGGTCTGATCCGACCGGCAGCAATGGGACGATCCCTGGTGCGCTCAACGTGCGGGTCCAAACTCCGGTCCGCATAATCATTGATCACACACCCCGCCGAACGCATCAACACAACACCGCTGGCAAACACCAGCAACACCAGAAGGTCCGGACTCCCCTCACTGGCAATCCACAGCGCCCAGAGCATCGGCCACATCAGAAGAAAAATACCGATGGGCCGGTCAAGGCGCATCAGCCGGACATATTGAGTCAATCGGTCATTCATACCGTCAGGATATTAGTCTGCAGCACGGTTACTGGAAATAATTCCCGGATTCCTTTATTTTTCGTTTCATGAATACGTTGCGAACAGCAGGCGCAGTCCTTATATATCTTACCTCTATGTACCCGATAACGGTAATCCCCGCGTTTGCACCGCCGCCATTTTACAGTTGTACTGATTACCACTGCGACGATAGTGAGACAGTCTCACTATCGGCTAAACAGTGGCGCCAGGTTCAGGTGCTTTTTGCAGCGACCCGGTCAGCGGCTGAAGAGCGCCGGCAGATCCGCAAGGCCATCGCGCTGCTGGAGATCCAGGTTGGCCGCATTACCGGCACCTCGCGCGATCTGGCAAAAAATGTGGCTGGTGCCGGGCAACCCGGCCAGCTGGACTGTATCTCTGAATCGAAAAATACCACAACCTATCTGCAACTGCTGAGCAAGGACGGCCTGTTACAGTGGCATACAGTGGAAGAACGCCAGCTGAGACACCCCTGGATACTGGACCTGCACTGGGCAGCAGTCATTCGCGACAAGGGCACCGATAAACGCTATGCGGTCGACTCCTGGTTTCTCGATAATGGCCACCCGCCCTACATACAGCCACTGGATCAATGGCTGTCAGGGCGCGCCTTCGACAGTGGGCAGGAACAACTCCGCGACCAGTAGCGGTTTGCCACCAACCCGGAATACCGAACGCCGCCCCCGGATCTCCGCGGGTCTTTGCCCGATAAAAAGCAAATTATGACATAGATACCGTTTCTGTAACCCGGTTCTCATATTGACCTGCCCCCGCTGTGAAGCGAGTCTCTGAAATACCCGGATGCCAGGCCGATAATTTCACAAAACCACCGCTGCAGGAGAATGCGCGATGAATCAGCAGATAGTCAATGAACAAATCGCTATCTGGTTAGCGCCAGGCCGGAAAAAGGTCACACAGATGCTAAAACGGTCGAGCAGGATGCGGTTTATGCTGCTGTCACTTACCAATGTATCCGGCTGTCTGCTGATGCTGTCACCACTCATTACGTTGACAGCTGCCTCGGCAAGCGCCGTCTATATGTTCAACCATATCCAGGGACCTCTGGACTGGTTTATGGTCGAGGTATTGGGCGCTGTCAGCCTGTTCAGCGGCTATCTTTCGATGCAATTCTATTTCATCCGCCCGGAAACACCGCTCGGCGCAGGCATTACGCCGGAACAGGCGCCGGAACTGCTTCCCATACTGGATCGCCGCGTCAGACATTTCGGAATACGATCAATCAGTGCCCTCAAACTTACGCCGGACGCCGAGCTCAAGATTCAGGCGACGCCAAAATGGCCGGTACCGCTGTTTCATAGCTACACGCTACGTACCGGTGCCGCGCTGTTATTTTTCCTGTCACCGGGACAGTTTCGTCTGGCCCTGGCCGGTGCCATCGCAGCAACAGCGCAAGCTCAACACAGCTGGAACGGCTGGCTAGGCCAGGCGGCAGAAGACTGGCCTGTCATAGTGACAACACTGGACAAATGCGATTCACTGCTGGCAAAGCTACTGCTCAGACCCGTAACATGGATAAGCCGTACTGCACACGCACTTAGCGCGGAGCTGCGCACTTGCAGGCTACAGATCCAGAGCCGGTGGGTACTGGACAACACCGAAGAACAGAATGCCCTGGAATATCTTTCAAATCAGGTTATCGCCAATGCATACCTCAACAAGCAGTACTGGCCGATGATATACAAGGCAGCCGAGCGCTGCCCTACGCCCGTGGTAAAACCCTTTAACCACTTCGAACTGTTGCTCGAAAAACTGCTCTGTAAACGCTCAGCCAGGCGCTGGCTGCTTCAGGCCCAGACCCATAGCAGTACTGACAACCAGTCTGACTTGCGTGACCTGCTGGCCGAGTTAGGTATCGAACATCTGAAATGGTCACAGTTGCCGGAGAAAAATGCCTTTCACGACATCTTCACTTCAACAGATATTCTCAAGAGCCTGGATACCCACTGGCAAGCGCTTATTGAGCCTGAATGGAACCAGCGGTACACGAGTTTCCAAAGGGACCGGCTGCGCTTTGAAAAACTTCAGACCCGTGCGCAGCAACAAGGCCTTCGAGGGGATTCAGCGCTGCGCTATGTAAAACTCGCCAGCAAATTCATGGGCAGGGAAGAGGCTGTCGCGATATACCAGAGCACGTATCAAGCCAATCTGGATGATGCCAAACTGTGTTTCACCAGTGGCTGCGAGATGCTGAAGTCCGGCAACCTGCGTGAAGGTTGTGAAGCACTACAACGTGCAGCTGAACTGGACGGCTCACTCGCCAACCGCGCATATGCACTGATAAACGAGCACCGGCATGCCTGGATTCACGAAAATAACAAAGTGGTACAACAGGCCAGCTAATGAAGCTACAGGCCGGAGCCAGCGTCTGTACGTTCTTCCTTGACGTCGACCTGCAGTATGAAAGACACGCGCCTGTTTCTGGCCCGGCCTTCAGGGCTGTGATTATCCGCCAGCGGGCGCGTTGCGCCGTAGCCGATGGCGCGCACCATCTCGGGGGCAATGCCTTGCTCGATGAGCTTGCGCGTAACAACAGCAGCGCGCGCGGATGACAGTTCCCAGTTCGACGGGAAGTGGGTGGTTTCGATCGGAATGTTGTCAGTATGCCCTTCAACCGACAAGATATAGGGCTGCCCACTCAGTACTTCCGCCAGCTCTTTCAGCAAGGCCACACCCTCATCTGTCAGCGCCGCACTGGCCCTGGCAAACAGGATGCTGTCGCTGATCTCCAGATTTATTTCCCCTGGGTGGACAGCCACTTCGACTCGATCATGCAGTTCACTGGCTTCGAAAACCTCGAGCAGCACCTCCACAGCATTTTCCGGAAATTGCGGTGCTTTGCTCGTTACGGATACAGCCTGCTCAGGTACATCCAGTGTTTCATTCTCGACCTGAGTCAATTCGCCTTCCCCGATTGCCGCGTCCGTTACCGGCACCACCGGCTCCTCAGTTATCTCCGCAGGCCCCTGCGCAACCGGTACCACGCTCTCGGTGTCAGCCTGGTTTACAGTAATAATGTCCTCAGGCAACAATCCTTCACCAGGCATCGCATACCCCTCAGACACAGGAAGATCGGCCGGGATCAACAGCTGTTGTCGAAACATAAAGCCCAGCGCCCCCAGCGAGATATCAAAGTTCGGCGCAGCCTCCCGGACCATGGGTATCTCTGCATCTGCCAGTTTCATCTCGCTATCCTGGTAGGCCAGCAACAACACAAACAGTGTCAGCAACAATGCCAGGATATCGATAAAGCTCAGCAACCAGCTATCATGCATGGCTGTGGATGACCCGCTGCCCTCCTCCCATGGCATGCCGCCTTCACCGGCATCATCCGGAAGTGCGCCGTGAGGCGAAACGAAACGTCTTTCTGCAGCGTAGCTCATTTGACGGAGTGTATATTCTCGTTGTTACGCAGCCTTGACGAGGGTCAGATGCATGCGTACCGGTTCCTGTGTTTGGAAATGTGCATAATAGGATTCGAGCGTTTCCCTGATAAGAGTAGGATGGCGTTTTTCATGAATCTGCAAAATACCCTCCATCAGTGTTGTCATCTCCATCAGGTGCTTGCTGGTCCGGCGCTCCATCTTGATCGCCAGCGGTTTGAATACCAGATTTGCAGCAACAATACCGTAGACCGTGGTAAGCATCGCAAATGCCATCGTACCACCTATCTCGTTAAGCCCGCTGTCACCGATCCCGGAGAGCATATGCACAAGACCAAAAAGTGTACCCAGCATGCCGAATGCCGGGGCAAACGCCGCCATACTATAGAGAATCTGGGTTTGCGCATTCTGCTGCGACCGCACACCTGCAATACGCCACTGCAGTGACTTGACGAGATCATCAAGGGTACTGCCTTCAACTGTCTGGCGAAGACCGACAGCCAGAAATGGATTGCTGATCATTGACAATGCACGTTCCGCTGAACGCGGACTACTGTAACGGTATCGCTCGGCAAACTGGAGCAACTGTTCGATATCGGTATCTATCGTGCTCTCATCGTCCCTGAACAACTTTGGAAGTTTGCGCCACAGCGTCCGGACTTCGCTGACAGGACGACTGACCAGTGTTGCGGCCAGTGTTCCGCCGATAACGACAATAAGGCCCGGGATATTCAGGAATATACCGACGCTCTCCGGTGACAGAATAATCATACCGGCCAGGAGAATGAACCCTCCGAGAAACCCGAAAATTGTGGATCGATACATACCTGCCCCTTGTTTTCAACATTCAGGCACTAAACAGAGCAAGTTTCGTTCCTGCAGTAAGCGAACGGGGAGGCAATTTTTATCTGACTGTTTTTTATGGCATTACTTGGCGCTGAATAGTCGCCAAAGCGGAAACAAGCATGGTTTTGCCGCCATCATGGCAAGGCATTGCCGCCTGGACCGGTTACGCGGCATCAATCTCAGGAAACAAGTACGGCAACAATCGCTACAGTTGCTGGTATTAGCAAAAGTTCGCAAACCAAAAGGCTTATCCCAAAGGAATCTCGAAGCGCTTATGCCCTGGCACTACTCTGGGTTGATTACTTCAACGGCAGACCTACACCTGAGACTGACAAGCTTGATTCATTACTTGGTGTCGAACCGGTTGCTACCGGAGATTTGATTCTTGCCGAGGTTTTGCAGGGCTTCAGAAATGACAAAGACTACAAAACTGCAAAGAATCTCCTTACCTCACTTACCGTATTCAATA
>CAZWJB010000059.1:0-7097 GCA_964634485.1 uncultured Thiohalobacter sp.
CGGTGGCCAGGAGCCTTCGAGTCACTGACTGAGTAACCCGGTCGTAAATATAAAAAATTCCGTGTTATTCCGTGCTTTCCGTGGCTAAGCCTTGTTGGCCTGAAGTCGAACTTTTCCTATAACAGGTACCAGGTTCCCAGACTCAGGAATGCCATAAAGCCAACCACGTCGGTGATGGTGGTGAGTAATACGGTGCCCGCCAGTGCAGGGTCAATACCCAGTCGTTTCAGGGCGAGCGGGATACTAAAGCCGGCCAGCGCGGCGCACACCAGGTTGATGGCCAGTGCCGCACCGATAATCACCCCGATCCGGGTGTTCTGAAACCAGCTCATGGCGATGACAGCCACCACCAGGGACCAAATCGCACTGTTCATCAGACTGACAAGAATCTCCTTGTACATCAATGATCTGGAGTTGCTTGGTCCGACCTGTCCGAGGGCCAGCCCGCGGATCATGATGGTCAGGGTCTGGCTGCCGGCGATGCCTCCCATACTGGCGACAATGGGCATCAGTACTGCCAGTGCCACGACTTTTTCCAGCGTGCCTTCATACAGGCCGATGACCCAGGAGGCCAGGAATGCGGTGGCCAGATTGATACCCAGCCAGACCGAGCGGCGTCGTGCGCTGAGTATTGCGGGTGCGAAAATGTCGCTTTCCTCATCCAGACCGGCCATGCTCATCAATGAGTGGTCGGCCTCATCACGGATGACGTCGACCACGTCGTCGATAGTGACGCGTCCCAACAGTTTTCCATCGCTGTCGATGACCGGCGCCGACACCAGGTCCCGGTCCTCGAACATGCGGGCTACCGCATCGTCTTCCATAGTGGCAGGGATGCCGTCCACTTCGGCGTCCATCACTTCAGCAACGCTGGCGTCCGGGTCACTGGTCAGCAGGGTTGCCAGTGGCAGCAGCCCCTGGTAGTGGTCGAAGCGGTCGACCACGATCAGACTGTCGGTGAGGTCGGGGATTTCACCGCGCAGGCGCAGGTAACGTAACACCACGTCGAGCGATACATTGGCCCGTACCGTCACGACATCCATGTCCATCAGACCACCAGCGGTATCTTCCGGGTAGGACAGGGCTGCTTCCAGCCGGTGGCGGTTCTGCTTGTCCATGGAATACAGCAGTTCGTGGATAACGGCGCCGGGCAGGTCGTGTAACAGGTCGGCGAGGTCATCCGTGTCCAGACCCCCGGTAATCGCTACCAGTTGGTCGGTTTCCATCTCCTCAATCAGGCCGGCGCGTACCTCATCGTTCACTTCAACGAGGGCTTCACCCTTGTCTTCGGCATCGACCAGTTCCCACAGGATTTCACGCGGGCCGTGTGGCAGGGACTCGAGCAGATCGCCGATTTCGGCGGGGTGAAGACTGGCCAGCAGCTGTCGAACCTGGTCAGCGGTGCCGCTGTGCAGGGCTGCTGTCAGGATTTTCAGTCGTTGTTGCGTGTTTTTCTGGTCGGCTGTTTCTGCCATGACGGACTCCGAGCCTGCGTGAGAGTTGGACCTGGCTACGCAGTGTAGCAGTCTGATCCCTGGCAAAAAACCGGGCACGGTTACATTTTGTTGAGAACTTCCAGCTGTTCGTTGATTTTTACAGGTTCGTCCTGCTCCAGAATGTTATTCACCATGCAGGTGATGTCTGCAACCCGGCTGTGGTGTATGACATCCTTGACCTCGAGCAGGGCGGTGGGGTGCACGGAGAAGTCGGTCAGTCCCATACCCAGCAGCAGGCGCGTGTAGCGCGTGTCACCCGCCATCTCTCCGCACATGGCGACCGGCGCATCGTATTGTTGTCCGGCATCGATGACCATCTTTATCAGGCGCAGTACCGCCGGGTGCAGTGGGTCGTACAGGTAGGTGACCTCATCATCCATGCGGTCGATGGCAAGGGTGTACTGAATAAGGTCATTGGTGCCAATCGACAGAAAGTCCAGCTTGCGGGCGAACAGGGTGGCGGACAGGGCTGCTGCAGGGACTTCGATCATGCCACCGATGGGCATGTTCCAGTCAAATGCCAGACGCTCGCGATGCAGTTCCTGTTTGACGTCATCGATGAGCGCCAGCACGTCATTGAGCTCATGTGCACTGGACAGCATGGGGATCATCATATGTACCGGCCCCTTGGCGGAGGCACGTAAAATGGCACGCAGCTGGGGACGGAACAGGTCGGCGTGTTTCAGGCACAGGCGGATAGCGCGCAGACCCAGCGCCGGATTGGCGGATACATGCTCGCCGGGTGGTTCGGCGCTGCTTTTCTTGTCAGAGCCGAGGTCCAGGGTGCGGATGGTAACCGGCAGCCCCTTCAGGGTTTTCACCACACTAAGATATTGCTTGAGCTGTTCTTCCTCGTCGGGGGCGTCGCTGCGGTTCATGAACAGGAACTCAGTGCGGTACAGGCCGATACCCCCCGCGCCCGCGCGGCGTGCCGCGAGTACATCTTCGCGCAACTCAACGTTGGCGACCAGGTGAATCAGGATGCCGTCGCCAGTGACTGCAGGCTGGTCTTTGAGGCGGTTGAGTTCGATGCGGTGTTTTTGTTGCTCACGCTGCAGGCGGCGATAGTCCTTGAGGGTGGCGGTATCGACATCTGCCAGTAACATGCCCTGGAGGGCGTCCAGGACAACGGTGTCGCCATCGCGGATCTGATGTGGCGTGATGTGCGTACCGACGATAGCGGGGAGCCCGAGACTGCGCGCCAGGATGGCTGTATGCGACAGTGGTCCGCCGGACTCTGTGACGAAGCCAGCGATGCCCTGGTGTTGTAATAACGCAGTTTCAGCCGGTGTCAGGTCATGGGCCAGCACGATAGCGTCACGCAACCGGGTACTGTCCTGCGGATCGGTGTGTGTTTCCTGGCCGATCAGGATGCGCAGGATGCGCGTTACAACATGATCCACATCATCCTTGCGGGTGCGCAAGTAGGGGTCGTCCATTTCGTCAAACACTTTTGCCAGTGCATCGCGCTGGATTTTCAGCGCCCACTCGGCATTGCACTGGCGCTGGCGGATCAGTTCGAGCGGTGCAGCAGTAAGCAGGCTGTCTTCCAGCATGAGCAGGTGGGTGTCGATAAAATCGGTAATATCGGCGGACGTGGTCTCCGGGATGCTGTTGCGAATGGCTTTCAGCTGCTGACGGGCGGCGCGCACGGCACGCCGGAAACGTGAGATCTCATCTTCAACAAGCTCTTTGGGGATTACTGCTTCGTAGACCTCGATATCACCCTGCTCCAGCCGGTAGACAGCGCCGATGGCAATACCACGCGAAATACCGATACCGGAAATGGAAATACTCATTCGTCTTCGCCGAAGCGCTGTGCAACGAGTTCAGCCAGGCTGATGATCGCCTCGTTTTCGTCATTGCCATCGGCGCTCATGGTGATTTCACAGCCCCTGGAGGCAGCCAGCATCATGACTCCCATAATGCTCTTGCCATTGACCTGCTGGCCATTGCGCGCAAGTTTAATGTCGCTGGCGAACGAGGAGGCAAGGGTAACGAACTTTGCAGCAGCACGAGCGTGCAGACCAAGTTTATTGACGATAGTGACAGTCCTATCCTGCATGGGGAATACCTTCGGTGTTACAGATGAGTACCCCGTCACGGCCTCCGGTAACGGCTTTGTGCATGAGATCGCCCAGATCCAGGTCAGGGTAATTCAGAACCCGGACCAGCATTGGCAGGTTGAGACCTGACACCACGCGCACGTCGTGGAGTTCACGCAGGCGGCAGGCTATGTTGCTGGGGGTGGCACCATACATATCGGTCAACACCAGCACGCCGTCGCCACAGTCCATTTCCTCTGCGGCCTGTTTGGCATTAACCAGCACGAGTTCGGGATCACAGCCCGGCGCGACTGAAATAGTGGTAGTGGACAGGGGGCAGACGCCCAGTACGTCGGTGGCTGACTGCAGCAGTACGGCGCCGATATTGCCGTGGGTGAGGAGCATGATGCCGACGTTCATGCGAGTTCCCGGTGACGGACTGCCACACTCGGGTAACGGTCGCCGAAATGGCGTGCCAGCCGCTCGGTCAGATACACGGAACGATGCTGGCCACCTGTGCAGCCGATGGCAATGGTCAGGTAACTGCGGTTGTCGGCCTCGAACGCCGGAATCCAGTGATCCAGGAAATTGCACAGTTCCTGGTACATTTGTTTCACCAGGATTTCGCTTTCCAGATATCTGATCACATCCGCGTCACGTCCGGTTAACGGGCGCAGGGCCGGTAGCCAGTGGGGGTTGGGCAAACAGCGCGCGTCGAACACGAAGTCTACATCGGTCGGGATGCCGTGCTTGTAGCCAAACGATTCGAAGGATAACGACAGACAGTTTTCCTGGCGGCGTTCCAGGCGTTGATGCAGCTGGCCGCGCAGCTGGTGAATAGTCGTTTTGCTGGTATCGATAAACAGATCGGCCCGTCTGGCAATGGGCTCCAGCAGGGTTTTCTCCTGTTCAAAAGCTTCAGCGAGTGATACCTGGTCGCTGCTCAACGGATGGCGGCGGCGGGTTTCACTGAATCGCTTAATCAGTGTATCGGTGTCGCAGGTGAGAAACAGGATCTCACACTCTATGCCCTGCGTTTTCAGCTGGTCCAGGATATCGTTGAACTGCTGCAGGGCCTGCGGCAGATTGCGCGCGTCTATCCCCACTGCGGCAACTTCAACAGGGTTGGTCGCCAGTTTCAGTTCCAGCACCAGCGCGCTGAGCAACCCCGCCGGCAGGTTGTCGATACAGTAATAACCCAGATCCTCCAGTGTGTGCAAAGCCACACTTTTACCCGAGCCTGAATATCCGCTGACAATAACCAGTTTCACTAGTACTCGCTAGTCTGAATGTGTAGTGGTAATTATTCTGTCTATGTCAGCTATTGTCCATAAAACGCGTCTGACGTTCCATAAACAGTCTGGCGGAGTCAAAACCTTTCAACAACAGGGTATGATTGCGGGCCGCCGCCTCCGCCAGCACTGCCAGGTTGCGGCCCGGGGCAACGGGCAGGGTTATTTCCGGTATATCCACGCCGAGTATGGTCTGGGTGGCGCGGGCGCCGTGCAGTCGGTCTATTTTGTGCATCTGTTCTTCGGTCATCGGCACCAGTTTCAGAACCAGGCGCAGGTTGCGACTCTGCTTGATCGCGCTGTCACCGAACATGGCGCGGATATTGAGGATGCCCAGGCCGCGGACTTCCAGGAAATCGCGCAGTACGTCCGGGCAGTGGCCATTCAGGGTGTCGGGGGAGGTGCGGGCAAAGACCGGCGCATCGTCAGCGACCAGTCGGTGGCCACGAGCCACCAGTTCCAGGGCCAGCTCACTTTTGCCCACGCTGGGATCCCCTGTGATCAGCAGCCCCAGACTGAAAACTTCCATGAATACCCCGTGCAGGGTGATTTTTTCCGCGAACAGGCTGGTCAGGTAATATTGCAGGTAGGTAACCAGTTGTATGGTGGATTGGCCCGAGGTGAACAGCGGCGTTGAACTGGCTTCACTGCGTTGTTTGATGTCACTGGGGACAGCCTGCTGATCACCGATCACGATGAGGTCCGTTGTGCCGTCAAACAGCTGATCGATCAGGTCATGGCGGGAGTTTTTGTTCAGGCGGTCCAGGTAGCGGATTTCGGTCATGCCGAGTACCTGTACCTGGTTGGGGTGGATCAGGTTCAGGTGTCCAACCAGAGCGGTACCGGCACGTTCTGTTTCCGGGTTCTGGATGACGCGGCTTTCACCCAGTCTGCTGCCCAGCCATTCCAGCCCCAGTTTGTTTTGCAGGTTTTCAAACAGGGTGCCGACGGAAGCATCGATGTTCATGCGGACAATTGCTGGTCATTACTCTGGTTGTTGATCAACTGGAAGCACTGATTGCTGTCGCTACAGTTGCGCAACCTGCTGCAGAAATCGGGATCGCTGAACAATCCAGCCAGATGCGCCAGAATTTTCAGGTGTTCGTCGGTAGATTCCTCGGGCACCAGCAGGGCATAGAGCAGGTCGACCGGTTGCCGGTCAATGGCATCGAAATCGATTCCTTGCCGGAGGGTAACCAGGGCCGCAATCGGCTGTTTCAGACCGCGTAAACGGCCGTGCGGAAGTGCTACACCGCTACCCAGTCCGGTGCTGCCCAGGCGTTCGCGTGCGATCAGGCTATCGAAAATTTCGGTTTCAGTGTAATCCGGTACGGCACTGGCCAGCAGGATACTGAGCATTTCCACGCTGCGTTTCTTGCTGGAACTATCCTGCTGGCAGACAATGCGAGCAGGTAGCAGAAGGTCAATAGTTGGCATTGTATCTGTTCGTTAGGACGGGCAGCCTTGCATCAAGGCTGCCCGCACACTGTCATGGTAGAGGGGCCTGCTTTTTCATCGCCCCTTCACTGCGGTGATGATCAGTCAGTTTTTCCTTGTGTTTTTTGATTTGCCTGTCCAGTTTATCGGTCAGGCTGTCGATTGCCGCATACATGTCTTCATTAGTGCTGTCAGCAAACAGCTTGCCGCCACTGATGTGGATGGTGGCCTCTGCGGTATGGCGCAGTTTCTCGACACTGAGAATGACGTGAACATCGGTAACGTGGTCAAAGTGACGCTCCAGTCGTTCGAATTTTTCGCTGACATAGTTTCTTAGCGGATCTGTCAGTTCGACGTGGTGTCCGGTGACATCTATTTGCATGGATTTACTCCTCGTCCATGGCCTCAAGCGAGGCGTTTACGTTCATTGGAAGGGGGAATGGCCATTGATTCACGGTATTTCGCAATGGTCCGTCTGGCCACGTTGATGCCCTGCTCCGACAGCAGGGCCGCAATTTTGCTATCACTCAACGGCTTGGTTGGTGTTTCGGCGGAGATCAGTTTCTTGACAATGGCGCGGATAGCGGTTGCTGAACATTCACCACCGCCTTCGGTGCCAACGTGGCTGGAAAAGAAATACTTGAACTCGTAAATGCCGCGTGGTGTGTGCATGTACTTCTGTGTGGTAACACGTGAAATGGTGGATTCGTGCATCTCCACCGTCTCAGCTATATCGCGCAGTACCAGCGGTTTCATGGCTTCTTCGCCGTACTCGAAGAAATTACGCTGGCGATCAACAATACAGCGTGCCACCTTGAGCAGGGTTT
>CAZWJB010000060.1:0-7042 GCA_964634485.1 uncultured Thiohalobacter sp.
TCCAGTTCGGCCTGCAGCTTATGCAGCCGTTCCAGGTGCGCATCCAGTTTTGTCTGGGTCATACCGGTTTCCTTTGCCATTTAACTTAAGGAAGCTCTGCTCCCCGCTTCATATGGATACAAAACTGTAAAGAATCCAAGAATATTGTCCGGCATTCTTTACAGAATCGCACCCCGTAAATCGCCGGAAAATAAATTGTCCATAGTTTTCCGCATATTAAAAAAACCGGCACTCAATATGCTTGTATACCTGTTAAAAGCAAGTCGTCGGAGGCCGGGTTATGCAAGCACATAAGATGACCATAATCCTTGCGCTGCTGTTTGTATTCGGGTTGCTGGCTGTTGACTCAGTCGTAGCCGCCAGCATCGACTTTACCGCAGCGCCGTTGATAAGTATTGAGGCTGGCTATCGCTAAAGAGAGCCTGCTGGATGTCCTGACAACAATACAGGAGGCGGTATGAATCCCTCACTCTTGCTAAAGATCTTTGTTACTGCAGCCCTGCTTGGTTTTACTATTACTGCGATTACTATATGGGTTTTGCGCTCCAGCCTGACCAGCCTGGTTCAGGTTGCCCATCGCACATCCGCCAGTCTGCCGTATAACAGGCTCCCGCTGCCGCGGAAATAACAGGCAGCCGCAGACATCAGTATTGGGAGACGTCGGTCAGCTCGCGCATGACCTCATCCAGCTGCTCCTGATTATTCTGTTATTGGTCTGAGTTTCCCCAGGCCATTTCGTAACACAGGAAACTGTTCCTGTCACCGTTGCAGAGCCGGCACAGGTGCAGGTACATTCCGGAACCGTGACAAGCACATCCAACGCCGACCATCCACCCACACCCGCCAGCCTGCTGCGACGCCTTGCGGCGCTGTTCTATGACTCGCTGTTACTGCTGGCTATCTGGTTTATCGCCACGGCCATACTGCTTCCGTTCACGGCTGGTGAAGCCATCCCGGCCAACAATCCGCTGATGAGCACCTACCTGCTTTTCATCAGCTTTTTCTTCTACGGCTGGTTCTGGACGCGCGGCGGCCAGACACTCGGCATGCGCGCCTGGCGCCTGCAGCTGCGCAATCTGAGGCCGGGACCGGTGACCTGGCTGCAGGCGCTGTTACGCTTTATGGTCGCCCTGCCTGCCGGCTTGCTGCTGGGACTGGGCTACCTGTGGATGCTGGTCGATAAGCAGAAGCTCACCTGGCATGACCGCTACTCGGAAACCCGTATCGTGCAGCTGCAGGAAAACCCGCTCAAGCGCAGGCCCTGAAACGGTCAGCCCGTTCGGCGCAGCAGTAACAGACCCGCAATAATCACTACAGCAGACGGCACGAAGGCGCTCAACCAGGCCGGCACACCATACACCAGCCCGGCGTGTGCCGTTATTTCATTGAACAACTTGAACACCAGCCCCACGGCAACACCCACCAGAATACGCTGGCCCATACTCAGGCTGCCGACCGGCCCCAGTACAAAACTGACCGCCAGAAACAGCATGGCAATCACCGCCACCGGTGTCGCCCAGCGCTGCCAGTAATTCAGGCGGTAGAGCGCAACATCGGTGCCGTTTTGTTGCAGGTAATCGATGTACTGGCTCAGCTCCGGCAGCGATAGTGTTTGTGAATCCCGGGTCAGCAACTGTGCCAGCCGCGGGTCAATCAGGCTCGGCCATACGCTCTGCGGAATATGTTGAACGTCAACCCGCTGATCTCTGAAATAGCTGCCCTGAACATCCTCAAGGTGCCACTGTCCCTGTTGAAAGCGTGCACGCGCCACGCGGCTGGCAGACACCAGGCTGGGCGTGGTATCAATGTCGTAGACAACCAGCCCGCTCAGACTGCCGTCGGCTTCACTGCGCCGCACCTGGATCAACTGCTGCCCGTTTCGCACCCAGAACCCGGCGTCGCGCTGCACACTCACCTGGTCGAAAATCGCCGAAGTCCGCAACTGCCTGGCCAGCTGCTGGCTGGCCGGTGCCCAGCCCTCGCCTACAACCACAACCGCAAGCAGCATCACCACGCCTGCCTGCAACACCCAACGCGTCAGGCGTGCCGGGGAACAGCCCGCCAGGCGCAGGGCGTCCAGTTCAAAATGTGCCGCCAGACTGCCCAGACCCAGCAGGGAACCGATCAATGCCGCCATGGGAAAGGACTGATACGCGCGCACCGGTAATGTCAGCAGGACAAACAGCAGCGCATCGACCAGTGTATAGTCACCGCGCCCGATAGCGCCGATTTCGCCCAGAAAGATAAAAAGACCCTCCAGCACAACCACCACCAGCCAGGCCAGCACGGTCGCAGCCAGCACGGTTCTGCCAATATAACTATCCAGCTGCTTCACGCCATCACCCGCCGCGGCCACCCGCACCTGACCCATGCCCAGGCAGCCAGCGGTATCAGCAGTAGCCCGTGTACCCACCACAGGCCCAGCCAGCCCGGCAGCCGGCCCTGCTCTATCCATAACTGTCCGGTACCAAGCAGATTAAAATACAGGGCAAATACCAGCACACCCAGCCACAATGGGTAGACCGGGCTGGTGGCGGGTCGAAAACGCGCCAGTGGTACGGCTATCAACGCCAGCACCAGGACGGTAACCGGGCGTGACAGGCGCTTGTGCAGTTCGGCGCTGGCCTGTGGACCCGGGGTCGACCAGAGTTCTCGCATGGGGATCGCATCCCATTTTTTATCCTGGCTTGTGGTGGCAGTTTGCAAGTGCAGCGCATATTCCTGATAACGCAACACCCGGTAGTCCGCCTGTCCGGGGATACCGTCGTAGCGGTAACCATCGCGCAACACCAGGAAACGCTGGTCAGTGTCATCGACAATTTCAACGCCGGCCTGCCTGGCTACCAGTACCTGGGCACGTGGAACACCACTGACGTGAACAAACACGTCTTCCAGTGTTCCGGCCTCACGACCGGAACGCCGGGCATACACCAGCCAGCGTCCCTTTTGCAGTTTATGAAACCGGCCGGGCGTCAGCGCGTCCAGGTCCACACTGTGCTCTGCCTCGCTGCGCAGTTGATAACCCTGCGCTGCAGTGCGCGGCACCAGGTACCAGGCCAAAACCGCCACCAGTAGTGTTACACCCAGCACCGGCAGACCAACAGCCCGGTACAACTGCAGTGGGCCTACGCCGCTGGCCCCCAGTGCCAGCGATTCATGGTCCCGGTTAAGCCGTCCCAGTAACCACAGCAGGGCAAGAAACAGTGTCATGGGTAGTAAAAAGACAAAAAAGCCGACCGATTTAAGCGCCAGCAGCCACAGCACCGTGGCCGCCGGGAGCTGACCACCGGCCGCCTGGCCCAGGTACAGGGAAAAACGCGCCGCCACCAGTACCAGCCATAACACCAGGGTGATGACCAGCCAGTACTGCAACAACTCCAGACTCAGATAACGGCGTATAACCGATGACATGGTTTTATGCTAAAAAATTTGGGCGCCGGTAAGGCATCCAGTACACTAACCGGAAATCGGTCCGGCCACCATACCGGCACGTCAGTAAACCTGGAGCAGTCTATGAATTTCAATGTTAAAAGCGGTGAATCCGATAAATTACGCAGCGCCTGCGTGGTAGTCGGCATTTCAGAGCCGCGCCGCCTGTCACCCGCAGCCGAACGGCTGGACAAGGCCAGCCGGGGTCAGCTTGGCCAACTACTGAAAAGCGCTGACATCGATACCGGCTGTGGCAAGACAACCCTGATCCATACTCCGCAAGGCCGGGTGCAGGCGGCACGCATTCTGGTGGTGGGCTGTGGCAAAGAAAAGAAGCTGTCACCGCAGGGCTTCAGCAAAATAGTGATGGCCGCCGCCAAAACCCTGCAGTCTGGCGCTGCAACCGAAGCGCTGTCCTTTCTCACCGAGCTGGAGGTAGAGGACCGTGACCTGGCCTGGAAAGCACAACACACGGTGGAAGCCACGCGCGATGCGGTGTATCGCTTTGACGAACTGAAAACTGATGCCAAACCGCCCAAACACCCGTTGCGTAAACTGACGGTAGCGGTCAGCGAGCGCGCCACCCTGGCCGAGGCCAGGCGTGGGGTGAATCGTGGCATCGCGGTCGCCAATGGTATTGAGCTGGCGCGTACGCTGGGCAACCGGCCGGGCAACCTGTGCACGCCGGGTGACCTCGCCGACCAGGCCAGGGCACTGAAGAAGGACTACCCGGCACTCAAGGTGCAGATTCTTGAAGAAGCGGCCATGAAAAAACTTGGCATGGGTGCCCTGCTGTCAGTTTCCCGTGGCAGCCGTCAGCCCGCCAAACTCATCGTGATGCAATACCATGGTGGCAGCAAGAACGCCAGACCCGTGGTACTGGTCGGCAAAGGGGTCACCTTCGACTCGGGGGGGATCTCTATCAAGCCCGGTGCTGCCATGGACGAAATGAAATTCGATATGTGTGGTGCCGCGAGTGTGTTCGGCACTGTTGCGGCAGTTGCCGAAATGAAACTTCGCATCAACCTGGTGGGTATCGTGCCGGCTACCGAGAACCTGCCCGACGGCGATGCCAGCAAACCCGGTGATATAGTAACCAGCATGAGCGGACAAACGATTGAAGTCCTGAATACAGATGCGGAAGGCCGCCTGATTCTGTGTGACGCACTGACCTATGCGGGCAGGTTCAAACCGGACGTTGTGGTGGATATCGCCACCCTGACCGGCGCCTGCGTCGTTGCCCTGGGGCATCACACCACCGGCCTGCTGAGTAATGACCAGGATCTCGCCGATGAACTGCTGGAAGCCGGACAGGCCAGCGGTGACCGCGCCTGGCAGCTGCCGCTGTGGGACGAGTATGACGAGCAGATTTCCAGTAACTTCGCCGACATGGCCAACATCGGTGGCCGTGGCGCCGGCACCATAACGGCGGGCTGTTTCCTCGGCCGCTTTACCAAAGACTACCGCTGGGCGCATCTGGATATCGCCGGTGTCGCCTGGAAATCGGGCCACGCCAAAGGGGCAACCGGTCGGCCGGTACAATTGCTGACCCGGTTTCTGCTGAACCGCTGTGTATGACAGAAGTTGATTTCTACCTGCTGAAAGATGATTCGGCACAGGGCCGGGTACAGTTTGCCTGCCGCCTCGCCGACAAGACCTACCGGCTCGGCAACCGGATATTTATCCATACTGAATCGGCCGAGCAAACGCAGCAGCTGGACAAGCTGTTATGGACCTTCCAGCAGAACAGTTTTGTACCACACAGTGTTTATCAGAAGGGACAGGACGATCCACCACCGGTACAACTTGCACACGATGCCGAACCGGATGCCGGCAGCCAGGTACTGATTAACCTGGCAGCCGATGTGCCCGTGTTCTTCAGCCGTTTTGAACGCGTGGCAGAACTTGTCAATGGCAACGCCGATATTCGCCAGCAGGGACGCAAACGCTACAGTTTCTACAAGGATCGAGGCTACCCGCTGCGCACGCACGAGATCAAAAGCTGATGGAATCTGACCCGATCAAGCTGGACGACAACGGCGTACCGGTACTGGAGAATGCCGTAACGCTGGACGAACTCGCCAGCGAACCGGCCACACCGCGCGCAGACCTGACTGACCACGAGCTGATTAACCATCTACTCGAGGACGAAGCCGTCCAGCAAATACTGGATGACATCACCGAAGACCTGCAAAAAATGGTGGCCTGGAAAATTGAAACTTTCCTGAAAGAAGAAATCACCAGGCTCATACAGGACGCAACCGAACAGAGCGCACCCAGACTCGCCCAGGACATCCGCACCCAGCTGCAACTGGCGCTGCCGGGACTGATCGCCAAACTCGCCGAACAGTCCAGACAGCAGTAAATCAAAGAAGGCTACCGGCATTTGTACGGTATGATCCCCGCTCATTATGGAAAAAACCTACAACCCCCATAGCATCGAACAGCGCTGGTACCAGACCTGGGAAGACCAGGGCTATTTCACCCCGAGTGGCGAGGGCGAGCCCTATTGCATCATGATCCCGCCGCCCAACGTCACCGGCAACCTGCACATGGGGCACGCCTTTCAGGACACACTGATGGATGCGCTAACGCGCTTTCATCGCATGCGCGGCGACAATACCCTGTGGCAGCCGGGCAGCGACCACGCCGGTATCGCCACCCAGATGGTGGTGGAGCGCCAGCTGGAAGCGGAAGGCAAGACACGCCACGACCTCGGCCGCGACGCGTTCATCGAGCGCGTGTGGGAATGGAAAAAGACCTCCGGTGGACACATTACCCGCCAGTTACGGCGTATGGGTTCCTCGCTGGACTGGCAACACGAACGCTTCACCATGGACGAGGGCCTGTCGGACGCGGTGAAAGAAGTCTTTGTACGCCTGCACGAGGAAGGTCTGATCTACCGCGGCAAGCGGCTGGTCAACTGGGACCCGGTGCTGCATACCGCTATATCCGATCTGGAAGTGCTGTCGCAGGAGGAGAACGGCCACCTGTGGCACATGCGCTATCCACTCAGCAACGGCACCGGACAGCTGGTGGTAGCCACCACCCGCCCCGAAACCATGCTCGGAGATTTTGCGGTTGCTGTACACCCGGGCGACGAACGCTACAAACATCTGCTGGGCGAGTTTGTGGATCTGCCGCTGACCGGGCGCAGGATCCCGATTATTGCCGATGACTATGTCGATCCGGAGTTCGGTACCGGCTGTGTGAAAATCACCCCGGCGCACGACTTCAACGACTACCAGGTCTGGCTGCGCCACCGCGACGAGAAAGCCGTCAGCGAGCAACCACATGGCGGCCTGATTAATATCTTCACCATCGATGCTGCCATTCGTGAAAACGAATCCGAAGAAGACGGACTGATCCCGGCACCTTATATCGGCATGGACCGCTTCGCGGCGCGCAAGCAGATCGTCAGGGATCTGGACACCCTCGGTCTGCTGGACAAGATCGAAGACCACAAGCTGATGGTACCGCGCGGCGACCGATCCGGATCCGTGGTCGAACCTTTCCTGACCGACCAGTGGTACGTGCGCGTGCAGCCGCTGGCCGACCCGGCCATCAAGGCTGTCGAGGACGGCGACATACGCTTCGTGCCGGACAACTGGAA
>CAZWJB010000061.1:0-7035 GCA_964634485.1 uncultured Thiohalobacter sp.
GAAAAAATTGATTTGCTGGGTGCGCCCGGGGGTCTTGCTGGTGCGAGCCAGCGCGCGCAGCCCGGAAATGGTGTTCAGGGCGCTGGATTTTCCGGCGTTGGAGCGCCCCGCGAAGGCGACTTCAGCGCCCTCATCGGGTGGCGCAAGGCGGGTTTCGGGGACGCTGCTAAGAAAGACTGCGCGACGGAAATCGATGTTCATAGGGACATTTTCTCACAGTTTTAAATAGTGTTTTTGTTGACCGGTTGCGAGCCTGCTGGTATACAGGTGTGCTATTTTTCGGGTGCTGGTCATATACACGGCCGCCACTGTCACCACAGCCTTTTTGGAGATAGAACCAGTATGAGCAAGTGGCTTGTTTTTACAGCAGTATTTTCATTGATCAGCAGCGCTTCCCCGGCCTGGGCAGGTGGTGATGCGGCAGCCGGCAAGGAGAAGTCTGCGACCTGCGCCGGCTGTCACGGTATGGATGGTAACAGCGTCAATCCGGAATGGCCCAAGCTGGCAGGTCAGGGTGACCGTTATCTCGACAAGCAGCTACGGGATTTCAAGGATGGCGACCGCAAAAATGCCACTATGGCGCCAATGGCGGCGGCCCTGAACGAGCAGGACATGGCTGATCTGTCCGCCTTTTACTCCAGTCAGACACTACAGGCTGGCAGCGCTGATGAAGAACTGGTCGAACTCGGCCAGAAGATCTACCGTGGAGGTAATCCTGCCAGTGGCGTTGCGGCCTGCATTGGCTGCCATGGTCCCAGCGGTGCAGGGAATCCTGCGGCCAGTTTCCCGTCACTCAGCGGCCAGCACGCCAAGTATGTTGAAATCCAGCTGAATATCTTTAAATCGGGCGAACGCAGCAACGATGCAGACAAGATGATGCGCACCATCGCCGGCAAGATGACCGGGCAGGAAATCAAGGCGGTGGCGTCTTACGTGCAGGGCCTGCACTGAAATAGTGCCATAGAGCGATGGAAAAGGCGGCCTCAGGCCGCCTTTTTCAGTTCAATCCTGCAGTTAATTACCCTTTTTGTATGCGGTGCGGGCAGGTTTTCTGCTGAACTGTGTCGCTGTTTTGCGGTCTTAAAAACTCCGCAACAGGGGGTTGCTGCCGGTTAGCGTCAGCTTTTACAGGTTACGTTGTTCTATAATGCCTCCTTCCGGAACTATCTTTGGAGAAATCGAATGAAGAAAGTACTCATGTCGCTGGCCCTGTTGCTGCTGATGCCTTTTGCACATGCCGGATTTGAAGAAGGTGTTCAATACAAGGTCATTGAAAATACCCAGCCGACTGCGAGTGCAGACAAGATCGAGGTGCTGGAACTGTTCTGGTACGGTTGTCCGCACTGTTACCAGCTGGAGCCCGAGCTGGAGGCCTGGCTTGAAAACAAACCGGACGATGTTGTTTTCGTGCGCCTGCCGGCAATACTCGGCCCCAGCTGGGAACTGCACGCGCGCGCATTCTATACCGCTGAGTTGCTTGGCGTTACCGACAAGATACACAAGCCACTGTTTGACCGCATTCACAAGGAAAAGAAAGCAGTCCGTAACGTACAGCAGCTAAAGGATTTCTTTGTGGCCCAGGGTGTGTCTGCGCATGACTTCGACAAGACCTACAACTCTTTTGCCGTTATCACCAAAACCAATCGCGCCAAACAGGCGGTCAATCAGTACGGCATCAGTGGTGTACCGACGCTGGTAGTTGATGGCAAATATCGCACCTCCGCGCGTGAAGCGGGCAGTAACAAGGGCATGCTGGAGGTGGTGGACTTCCTGGTAAAGAAGGAACGTGCGGCAGCGGCCGGCAAGGCACAGGCAGCATCACAGTAGCGGATCGTGTGTGCCTGTTTTTCAAAGGGAACTGAATGAACGCAGCGCAGCTGTTTGTGAAGTGCCTGGAGAATGAAGGTGTGGAATACATCTTCGGTATCCCGGGAGAAGAAAACCTTGATCTCATGGATGCACTGCTCGATTCCAGCATTCGCTTTATCACCACCCGCCACGAACAGGGTGCGGCATTCATGGCGGATGTTTATGGCCGTTTAACCGGCCGCGCCGGCGTTTGCCTGTCGACGCTGGGACCCGGTGCAACCAACCTGGTGACCGGTGTCGCTGATGCCAATCTTGATCATGCACCGCTTGTAGCGATTGCCGGTCAGGCCGGCACCAACCGTCTGCACAAGGAATCACACCAGGTGCTGGATCTCGAACAGATGTTCCAGCCCATCACAAAGTATGCGTCGCGGGTATTGTCACCCGGAGTGATTCCGGAAGTGGTACGCAAGGCCTTCAAGGTCGCACAGTCGGAAAAGACGGGCGCAACCTTTATCGAGTTTCCCGAAGACGTGGCCAAGCTGCCGGTGGAGTCAGCGCCGCTGCCGGTCAACCAGCCGTTTCCACCGGAGCCGCCGCAGCAGCAGGTGGAACGTGCTGCACGGCTGATTTCCGAAGCGCGCAATCCGATGATTCTTGCTGGTAACGGTGTGGTTCGCAGTGGTGCCTGGAAGCACCTTGCCGACTTTGCAGAACAGCTCAATATCCCGGTTGCCAATACCTTCATGGCCAAGGGCGTCGTACCATTCCGTAATCGCACGTCGCTGGCCAGCGCCGGCCTGCAGGCGAATGACTACATCAGTATCGGTTTCAGCCGTGCCGATGTCATCCTGTGTATTGGCTATGATCTGGTCGAGTATCACCCGTACCTGTGGCACCCCACGCGCGACCGTTCCATTATCCATATAGACCACACGCAGGCCGAGGTGGATGAACATTATAATGTGACGGTCGGCGTGCTGGGCGACATCAAGCACAGCCTGATGCGTATCGCCGAGCTGGCTACACCGCACCAGGGGCATTTGATGCGGCCCTTGCGCGATGCCCTGATAGAGGAAATGAACCAGCACCGGGACGACCGGGGTTTTCCGGTCAAGCCGCAAAAAATCATATGGGATCTGCGCACCACACTGGCACTGGATGACATTGTTATCTGTGACGTGGGGGCGCACAAAATGTGGATGGCGCGCATGTTCCGCTGTGAGTATCCCAATACCTGCATCATCTCCAACGGTTTTGCCAGCATGGGGATTGCCGTGCCGGGTGCTATCGCGGCAAAAATGGTGGCGCCGGACCGGGCGGTAGTGGCGGTCACAGGCGATGCCGGTTTTCTGATGAATTCCCAGGAAATCGAGACGGCCATGCGCCAGCGGATCGCCATCGTGATCCTGATCTGGAATGATGGTGGTCTCGGTTTAATCGAGTGGAAGCAACTGGACCAGTTCAAGCGCACCTCAAACGTGGATTTCAGCAACCCGGATTTTGTGACCTATGCAGAATCTTTTGGTGCTAATGGTTACCGGGTCACCGGACCGGGTCAATTACAGGGTATACTCAAGGAAGCGCTGGCGCAGCCGACGCTTGGTATTATCGACTGCCCGGTCGATTACAGCGAGAATCTTAAATTGACAGAGCAGTTGGGTAACCTGGTTTGCCCGATATAACAGAAAAATGCCAATCACAGCGAATGCCAAGCAACTCCAGCATGCACACAGCCGAACGCTGCGACTGCTAAGCTATAACATACAAATCGGTATCAAGACCCGGCGCTATGGCCAGTATCTGACCCATAGCTGGAAACACGTACTCAATCACCCGCAGCGCTTCGATAATCTGGACCGTATCGCGCGCCTGATGAGCGAATACGATGTGGTGGGTGTGCAGGAAGCCGATGCCGGCAGTGCGCGCAGCGGATTTGTGAATATCACCCAGTACCTGGCAGCCAGTGCCGGCTTTCCCTACTGGGACGATCAGACCAACCGGCGCATCGGCCGGTTTGCGCAGCACAGCCTGGGCGTGTTGAGCCGTTACAAACCCAGCGGCATTACCGAACACAAGCTGCCGGGGCGTATCCCCGGCCGTGGCGCAATGGCAGTGCGTTTCGGTGATGGTTCCGAATCACTGGTAGTACTGATAGTACACCTGGCCCTGAGCCGGCGAGGTCGTATGAACCAGCTGGATTTCATCGGTGACCTGGTGAACGATTACCGGCACGTAGTGCTGATGGGTGATATGAACTGCCATTCCCGGAGCGAAGAGATGGAGTTGTTGCTCAACAAGACCCTCATGACTGAGCCGTTGCACGGGTTGAATACTTTCCCCAGCTGGCGGCCAAAGCGTAATATCGATCACATACTGGTTACGCCTACCGTCGAGGTGGAACGCGCAGAAGTACTGGACTACCCCCTGTCAGACCACTTGCCGGTGTCGATGGAAGTGGTGTTACCCGAGAGCGTGGAACTCAGAACCTGACCGGAAGGATTCACAGCGTGAACAATAACGACGACACGCAGGAAGCTGAGCAATGGAAGCAGAAGTATTTTACCCGGCTTGAGGAATCAGAGCGCAAGGAAAAGCAGTGGCAGGAAGCCGATGAACTGCTGCGTAAAATCATCTCCCGGCTGACACTGGCAGCCGATGGCCTGGACAGTGCACTGGATCAGCAGCTGCGCGATCTGCGCAATGCGATTCGTGACCGCGCCACTACCCTGCAGTTACGTTCCCTCGTTGATGATATGTCCCGTACGCTGGCCAGACTGGACAAGGACCGTGCTGAAGGAGGACAGGATTCAGGCGAGAACCCCTTGCTTGATCTGCTCGAAGCACTGTCTCTCCCCAAGGGTACCGGCCGTCAGACCAAAGCACTGAAAAAACGGCTTGGCGAGAGTTCAACAGATAACAGGATCGCCATCCAGTCGTTTGCAAAACTGATTCGTACTGCGATGGAACTGTCATCCGACAATACAGAGCAGACAGCGAGTCAGGGCGCCAGGTCCGGTTTGTTGCAACGGATATTCGGTGCGACGGAAAGCAGCGCCGACTCACCGGCCGGCGACAGTAAAACCCTGGCAAAAGAACAAACGGCACATCAGACAACGGATACTGTCCGCGAGGTACTGATACGCCTGCTGGAATGCCTGTCTTTACCGGAAGAGCTGGTCGACAGAGTACAGGATATTCGTACCGGGATTGAAGCGATCAGGGAAGGTGAATCCTGGGACAGCATACTGGAACAGATTGCAGACCTGGTGCAGGTTATACGCACCCGGACCCTTCAGGAAAAGCAGGGCATCGAGGATTTCCTGGTACAGCTCGGGGAACGTTTTCAGGAAGTTAATCGTCAGCTGGAAGGGAGCGAAAAATATTACGATGATGCGCACCAGGCGGGCAAGCAACTGGATTCCGATGTAAAAGCAGGCATTGCAGGTATTGGCAACAGCGTGCGCGATGCGACTGATCTGGCGCGGCTAAGACTGGACGTGCAGACCCATGTTGATGCTGTGCTTGGGCGCCTGGCCAGCCACCGGGAGGCAGAGAGTGCACGCTTCGAAGAAGCAAAAGCGCAAATTTCATCCGCGAATGAACGCCTGCGTGAACTGGAGAACGAGACTGAAGAGTTACGCTCTCGGGTAAAACAGGAGCGTAACCAGGCAAAGGTCGACCCGTTGACCGGTATTCCCAACCGGCTTGCCTACGAGGAACGGCTGGAACAGGAAGTGGCGCGCTGGAAGCGTTTTGCAACACCGCTGGTGCTGGTTATGTGGGACATCGATTTATTCAAAACTGTCAACGACAGCTTCGGACACAGGGCCGGGGATAAAGTATTGCGCACCATCGCGCGTACGCTTGAAAGCAGCATACGCGAAACGGATTTTGTGGCCCGCTATGGTGGCGAGGAGTTCGTGCAGCTCATGACCGGGTCATCGCTGGAAGAGTGTCTGCCGGTTGCAGAAAAGCTCAGGGAAACAATTAAAGAGACCGGATTTCATTTTCGGGATCAGTCGATCACCATTACCGCATCCTGCGGGCTGGCCGATTTTCGTGACGGCGACAGTGTCGAGCAGTGGTTCGAGCGCGCCGACAAGGCTTTGTACAAGGCCAAGCAGGAAGGCCGGAACCGCTGCGAGCTTGCGCTGTAACGATTCCATTAAACCCGGTGCGAGGGTGCCCTCTGCCCCTTGGGTCAAGGCACCCTCGCACTGATGTGTATGTATTAAGGAACCTCTGATTAATTCGTCATACCGGCGAAGGCCGGTATCCAGGCCATTGAAAACTCTGGATCCCGGCATGCGCCGGGATGACGAAAAGCGAATTAATCAGAGGTTCCTTAATCTTCCAGTGTTACTTTGTCGGCAATCAACGTGCCGTTGACGACCGTGCCTTCAACTTCGACGCGCAGGTCATTATTTAATACCAGGCCGGCCGGTACGAATGTGGCGCCCGTGGCATCGACCTGTTGACCGGAAACCTTGAAGTTGCTGTTATCAACGAAGTCAGAAACGAAACCTTCGATACTGGCTTCACCGTCAACCGACCCGATACCCTCGTCTTCGAGTTCAATACTTAGCGCATCAATCACAACTGGACTATCTGAGACCAGTATTCCCTTTACTTCAATAAATTGTGTAGCAGTGACACGATTGCCAGGAATATCGCTGAGGTCAGTCCCGGCAACGATGTTCACTTTGACGCCGTTCAGTATGAAGAATTCGCCAATACCCGCATCCCTATCCGGTGTGCCTTTTATTTCAACCTCGTTGTTACCCGGATCGAGGTCGTCTGTTTTCTCGATATAGGTGGCGATCAATGTAGATGAGCTGTCGAACAGGCCGCTGGCCTCGATGATGTCATCGTTAGCAAGGGTAGTGAAGTCGAAGCCCGTATCAAATGTTGTATTAGCAACGTCCGCTACAACAGCCACACCAAATACCGTAAACGATTTTGTCGTTCCATCAGGGCTGGATACAAGACCGCTGACCGGGCCCTTGATTTCATTGTCATAGACAACCTGTGATGCCACTCCAACTGTGCCGTCATCGCTGCCGGTCAGGGTAACCACCATGCCAACGCGCAGGTCAGCCTGGCTCAGGCCCGGGCTGTTGTCTTCCTTGATGCTGAAAGACGCATTGTCGATATCATATTCAACCTGATTGACAAAAATACTGCCAAACCCGGTAATGGTTCCGCTGATCGTCCTGCCGGTAC
>CAZWJB010000062.1:0-6964 GCA_964634485.1 uncultured Thiohalobacter sp.
AGACACCTGTATTCTTGTGATGAATCATCGATGTCTTGCCGTGCATGATTTCACCGGCGTGCACAATAGCGCCCCCGAAGGCCTGCCCGATACTCTGGTGACCCAGACAAACTCCCAGGACAGGTACACGCCCGGCGAAGGTCTTGATGGTGTCCACCGACACACCTGCCTCATTTGGCGTACAGGGGCCAGGTGATATCACAATGCGTTCCGGCGCCAGCTTTTCGATGTCTGCCAGGCTGATCTGGTCGTTACGATATACCTGAACATCCGCACCGAGCTCACCAAAATACTGCACCAGGTTATAGGTGAAGGAATCATAGTTATCGATCATTAATAACATGGCATAGACCCCCGCTAGCAGTGTTTTCCGTCAAGACCGGCCTGTGCCAGCGCAACAGCGCGAAATATGGCCCGCCCCTTGTTCATGGTCTCGGCCCATTCATTTTCCGCTACGGAGTCAGCGACAATACCAGCGCCGGCCTGTATATGGAGTGTGCCGTCCTTGATCACCGCGGTGCGGATGGCAATGGCGGTATCCATATTGCCCGACCACGACAGGTAACCCACGGCACCGGCGTACACGCCGCGCTTGACCGGTTCCAGTTCATCGATAATCTCCATGGCACGGATCTTCGGCGCGCCGCTGACGGTCCCGGCCGGGAAGGTGGCGCGTAACACGTCGATGGCTGACAGGTCTTCCTTTATACGCCCTGTCACATTTGAAACGATGTGCATGACATGTGAATAGTATTCGACATTCATCTTTTCGGTCAGCTCGACGCTGCCAATCTTGCTGACCCGGCCGGCATCGTTGCGGCCGAGATCGATCAACATCAGGTGTTCGGCAAGCTCTTTGGGATCGGCCAGCAGATCAGCCTCCAGCGCCTGGTCTTCGGCTTCGTCCCTGCCGCGCGGTCGCGTGCCGGCAATGGGGCGCACGGTGACAACACCGTCTTCCAGACGCACCAGGATCTCCGGTGACGAACCCACGACATGGAAGTCACCAAGGTCCAGATAGAACATGTACGGTGACGGATTGAGCCCGCGCAGCGCCCGATACAGATCCAGCGGCGGCGCATGAAAAGGCACCGAGAGTCGTTGTGACAATACCACCTGCATGGCATCGCCCTCGACAATGTATTCCTTGATGCGCTCGACCGCGGCTTCAAAACCCTCGCGCGTAAAACCGGACACAAAATCGTCTTCTGTCACCTGGCGTGACTGTTTCAGCGCGCCGGGTATCGTCACCGGCTGACACATATCCTCCATCAGCTGGCCAAGCCGTGCCTGCCCCCTGTCCCATGCATCAGGCCTGCCGGTATCCATGTGCACGATCAGCTGGAGCTTGCCAGTGAGGTTATCGAACACCACTACTTCATCCGACACCATCAACAATATATCGGGTGTCTGCAGGGTATCCTCGTTTACCCCTTCTTTGAGCCTGGGTTCTATATAGCGCACAGCGTCATAGCCAAAATAACCGACCAGCCCGCCGGCAAAGCGCGGCATGTCGTCAAGCTTCGGCACGCGGTAACGCTGCTGAAATTCCTCTATCCATTGCAGTGGATCCGGGTGTTGCAGCTCCTCAACAAGGTCACCGTCCGCCTGCACCTGGATACGCTCACCATGGATTCGTACCACGGTGCGGCACGGTAAGCCGATAATCGAATAACGGCCCCACTTCTCGCCACCCTGCACCGACTCGAACAGATAGGAATACGGGCCGTTGGCCAGCTTTAGATAGGTGCTTAAAGGGGTGTCGAGATCGGCCAGTACTTCGCGGGTCACCGGTATGCGGTTATACCCGTCACTGGCCAGTTGTTGAAATTGTTCAGGAGTCATGGTCCTCACCGTTGAGACATTTATTGTTCACGAATTACACAGACAAACAGCGGATCAGATCCACCATCGCTCCCTGTATTCGCGCAAACCTGTCTCTACGATGAATATATCCATCATGCAGCTTGTTCGAGCTCGATTCTCAAGTGGGCCAGGGTCTCTATGATCATATCCGGTTCAGCGACACGGATATCCTCGCCATGGTTGTAGCCATAGGGAAGGCAGGCAATCTGGAACCCTGCCGCACGCGCGGCTTTGACGTCACTGATTGAATCACCCACCATCAGCGACTGCGCAGGGCTTACCTTAAAGAATTCCGCCGCATGCAGCAATGGTGCGGGGTGAGGTTTTTTGTGCTCCAGCGTATCGCCGCAAATCACGATACTGAAATATTCGTATATCCCCAGGTCCCTGAGCAGAGGCACGGTGAACTGCTCCGCCTTGTTGGTTACACAGCCCAGCGCATAACCGGCCGCTTTCAGATATTCAAGACCTTCTACCACGCCGGGGTACAGCAGGGAACGCTTTGAGGTATTGTCAGCGTACAGCTCCAGAAAAACGGGATAGGCCCTGTCGAATTCCGCTTCATCCGGCTCACCGTCCAGCTGGCCAACCAGCGCTCGACGCACCAGTCGCTCGACACCGTTACCGACCCAGTCGCGCACCCTGGTCTCTCCCCAGGGTTCACGCCCCAGCTGGCGCATCATCTCGTCAATGCAAAACGCCAGATCCGGCACGCTGTCAACCAGCGTGCCGTCCACGTCGATAAGGATCATGTCCGGTTTTCGAATAGCCAACTGAATGTCTCCGGTTTACAGCGCTGTCTAACCGGCTTTTGCCAGCTCGTCGCGCATCTCCTTGATGACACTGTCGTAGGTATTGGCATCACTGTCACTGGCAGCGCCGAAGATCGCAGAGCCGGCAACAAAGGTATCCGCACCCGCTTCTGCAATCTCGCGGATATTATTGACCTTGACACCACCGTCGATTTCCAGACGAATGTTGCGTCCGGACGCATCGATAATCCTGCGCGCCTCGCGTAACTTGTCGAGTGTGGCTGGAATAAAGCTCTGACCGCCAAAGCCGGGGTTAACCGACATCAGCAACACCATGTCTACTTTATCGAGGACATAGGTCAGATAATCCAGTGGTGTGGCCGGGTTGAATACCAGGCCCGACTTGCAGCCCTCTCCCTGTATCAGTTGCAGGGTGCGGTCTATGTGTTCGCTGGCTTCCGGATGAAAGGTAATATAACTGGCACCCGCCCTGGCAAAATCCGGGACCAGGGCATCCACCGGCTTGATCATCAGGTGCACGTCAATCTCGGCTGTCACCCCGTGTTTGCGCAAGGCATCACACACCAGTGGACCAATGGTCAGATTGGGTACGTAGTGGTTGTCCATTACATCAAAGTGAACAATGTCGGCCCCGGATTTCAGGACGTTATCGACTTCTTCGCCCAGGCGGGCAAAATCCGCGGATAAAATAGACGGTGCAATCTTGTAATCTGGCATAATCCGGACCTCTTGAAAGTTGGAATCTGCAGGTAAAATCAAGACCGCGCACTTTACCCGATCATCGAAGCGATTGCAGCCCGGGCACAACAATGATCATTGACGGCCTGAACCCGGCCCTGGAGACATGCTGAAAAACACAAATAATTTATTGTTATTTATAGGTTTTACATTCTTTATGATAACAAGCCAAGGTAACCTGTTATGACCCTTGCCAGCCTTGCCATCGTGCTGCATATACTGTCTGCTGTCCTGTGGGTGGGTGGAATGTTTTTCGCGCACCAGGTGCTGCGTCCAGTCGCCGCACAGCAATTTGAACCTCCACAACGCCTGAAACTCTGGACCCAGGTGTTCAGGCGCTTCTTCCCGTGGGTGTGGGTGTGTATCGTCCTGCTACCGCTCAGCGGCTACTGGATGGTATTCGGGCTGTTTGGCGGGATGAGTAGTGTCGGCCCGCATATCCACATCATGCAGGCTCTGGGCTGGTTGATGATACTGCTGTTCATGCACCTCTACTTTGCGCCGTTTCGCCAGCTCAGGGAAGCAGTGGTCACCGAACAGTGGCCGGAAGCCGGCAAGCGACTCAACCAGATCAGGCGCATCGTTGGCATCAACCTCAGTCTCGGCCTGATCGTCATTGCCATCGCAGCGGGCGGACGCTACCTGTAAAGCCGGTCAGCCCGGACCGGGATTAACCACGGACCTTCTTCACCAGATCGTAGGCCTTCTTTATCTCCTGGGTTTTTTCCGTTGCCAGTTTAATCATTTCCTCAGGCAAGCCCTTGGCCACCAGTTTGTCCGGGTGGTGCTGGTTCATCATGCGCCGGTACGCTTTTTTAACTTCTGCATCGCTGGCTGAGTCTTCTACACCAAGGATCTCGTAGGCCTCACGCAGCGACTCGCGGGGCGATGCTGCTGTTTCGCCGCCGAACCCGCCACCGCCAAAATGGCGTGCATTTCGCACCAGCGCCTCGATATGCTGGAACTCGCGGGTGGAAAACCCCAGCTCCTGGCGTATCTGTTCCAGTACCGCGTGTTCCGCACTGTCCAGCTTGCCATCAGCGTGCGCCGCATGCATCAGGATCTCGACAAACATCTGCATCAGATTGCGGCGCCGGTGACATTCCTGACGAAACTGGCGTAACACATCCAGCAACGGGAAATCAGGCTGCTTACCCTGATTGAATAAACCGATCGCCGCCTCGCGCATTTGTTCATTAAGGTTCATGCGCCGCATCACATCGCGCGCCAGTTCAATTTCATCCCTGGAAACCTGCCCATCGGCTTTGGCAAGATGGCCCATCACCGAGAACAACGTCGTAAAGAATGCTGTCTGGACGCGCTCCTGTGCACCGGGTTTAAACTGGCCGCGAAGGTTGCTGCCCAGGCCCTTGTCAAAGTTGTGTCCAAGCGAAGCACCGATCAGCGCGCCCAGTGGCCCCGCCAGCAGGTAACCAAAAGCCCCGCCCAGTAACTTGCCCCACCAGGTCAATGCGCTACTCCCTTATTTTCGAAAGTTCTAATGTAATGATCGATTGCTTTAGAGATGCGATTGCACAGGTACTGTTCCCAACCGTACTTTGCCGTTTCCAGCGGCGGAAACTCGACGCCCTCAGGCAATTTCGCGCTATCTGTAACAACGGTGTTGATCGTCATATCAAGGCCCTCAAAACCCATTAAAATTGTTTGCTTGCAAAAGCTGATTTATGCGCCTATAAATTCAGTGAGGTCAAGGCGGAACCTTAATATGCTGTATGCCGAAACAGCGACCGCACAACTGCGAAGTATCAGCAGTTTGGTCAAGGAGGTAAACCCGTTATGGATTTTGAGCATGCACCGAAGATTGGTGATTGGTACAAAAACACGATTGGTGATGCATTCGAGGTGATCGCACAGGACGACGACGATGATACGCTGGAGTTGCAGTACTACGATGGAACTCTGGAGGAACTGGACACCGAAACCTGGGAATCCATGCGTCCCGTGCTCATCGAGCCACCGGAAGACTGGAGCGGCTCCATGGATATTGCGCCTGAAGATACCTATACACCTGAAATCTGGTCGGAAACCGAAGACTGGATGAGCGCACTGGATCGTCTGGATAGCAATCCGCGTTAATTTTGTCAGCGGGCAACTTTAACCGGCATATGTGTCTAAATGTATTAGCAGATCGAATACCAGGACCTGTCAGAAGACAAGGAGGCTTATGATGAGACGCAGACTCTATTTCCTGCTGCCCACTGCAGCGCGTGCGCGCCAGGTTGTCGACGAGCTGCTGTTGGCACGTATTGGTGTTCACCACATCCATGCCATAGCCAAAGAAGGTCTCCCGCTTGGCGATTTACCGCAGGCAAACGTACTGCAGCGCAGTGACCTGGTTCATGGTATTGGGGTAGGACTCGGTGTCGGTGGCGCAACCGGGATACTCACCGGGCTGGTTGCCATTGCGTTCCCCCCCGAAGGCATTACACTTGGCGGCTGGACGCTGCTGGTAACGGCACTGGCAGGCGCACTGATCGGAGCCTGGGTTGCAGGAATGATAGCGACAGACATTCCCAACAGTCAGCTCAGGGAATTCGCATCGGCAGTGGATAGCGGGCAAATACTGATGATGGTTGATATTCCCAGGGATAAGCTCGAAACCGTCACAAATATGATTAAACAGCACCACCCCGAAGCAGATATGCACGGTATCGAACCCAGGATACCTGCATTCCCCTGATTACCAGGCACCAACTTATCCAGGGAAAAGAGCGCCTTGCACGGTGCTCTTTTTTACTCTTTACCCGGCACATATCTTGCTGGATATAAAGCCGAATACGCTGGATTTAATGTTTACCATCCTGCGCCGATAGTAGTTTTGAAGGCTGAGTGATCAGCTGCGACCACCTTAAGGAGGTGCGCCATGACACTGATACTGGATATGGCAACTGGTGAGGAATACCGGGGAGAGGAACTGAGTTGCCCACGCGCAGTGATTACGGCGCCCACCATGACAGGCAGTTTGCATGAACCGGCGCAACAGCTGCAACTCGCGAAAGTAGAGGTAACACCTGCTCAACAGAGGTCTTCTATCGATATGACCGGTATCGATATCGAAACGCTGATTCAATCCATCGAGGACTGAAAACACCGAATACCAGGGGGGTTGGAGTACACTCGTACTCCAACCCCCTTTTTTAGTCTGCACTTCTCACTTCAATGCACGATTGAAGGCGTACTGGTCCATCACCAGAAGCACATCATCGTTGCATTTTTTTACACGCAGCGGGGTTAAAGACCTGCCTGTACAGGGGCCGGCAACACACACTCCATCCTCGATACGAAACAGGGCATCGTGGGTTGCACACTGAATCAGGTCACCGTCGAGATTGAGAAACCTGTCGGGCACCCAGTCCAGCGGGCCACCTGTATGCGGGCAGCTGTTGAGGTAAGCCGAAACCCGGCCGTTTTTATGTATCAGGAAAATATCCTCGCAAGCGTCTCCGGTCTGGACGCTGAACCCGCGGCTGCTGCCTTCCGGCAGGTCGGCCAGACTACAGAGTGTTTGGACGGATATATTCATCGGAATCATGAAGCGTTGCACTACAGGGCAGCGATCAGACTAG
>CAZWJB010000063.1:0-6856 GCA_964634485.1 uncultured Thiohalobacter sp.
TCGAGCAGGGGCACGTGGATCGCGGCTGGCTGGGCATCGAGGCACAGGACCTGACGCCGGCGCTGGCCAGCAGCTTTGGTGTCGAGGATATTCACGGCCTGTTGATTGCCGGTGTGTTGCGCGATGGCCCGGCCGACAAGGCGGGCATCCTGCCCGGCGATGTCATCGAACGCATCAACGGCGAAGAGGTAGTGAATGCACGCGCCGCCATGAGCAATATCGCCCAGTCCGGCCCGGAGGCCGAACTGGAAATCGAGGGCATCAGGGACGGGCGCCGGTTCCGCACCACAGTCATTACCGGTCGTCGTCCGGAAGCCCCGGATTGATCAGCTAACGGGACGCAGCCTTTTGCTTCTTCTTGCTGGCGATGTAATCTTCAAGCTGTTTACTGGTAACCGGCCCGACCTGACGCGCAACCGGCGATCCGTCCGGCGCAATGATGTAGGTCGTGGGCAGACCCGGAACAGGCCCCAGCGGCGTCGCCGCCAGCGGCTCGGAGCGCAGGATCGGATAACTGATCATGAAGGAGTCGACAAACGACTCCAGCTGTTCCTGGCCTACATCCTCAAGATTGATACCAAGAACAACCGCGTCAGTATCCTTGTGACTGTCGTGGAAACTCACCAGGTCGGGGATTTCTTCCTGGCAGGGCGGACACCAGGTCGCCCAGTAGTTCACAATTACCCATTTACCTTTGTAATCGGCAAGCGAGTGCATTTTCCCACTCATATCGGGCAGGCTGTATTCAACCGGCTCGGCCATAACCGGGCCCGCAAACAGCAAAACAAAAACAGCAAGTAAACGCATCAACGATTCCTAAACCCGGGGAGAATGGTTCTTTTTGGTTCCAGTGACTAAACTGGGAATACCAACCCTGGTAATTGTTACATTACCGGAGACTCAGGGACACTATGACCACAATTATTCAGGAAGATTTCATCCAGTCTGTACAAAATGCCCTGCAGTACATTTCGTACTATCACCCGATTGACTTTGTGCGCGCCATGTACAGCGCCTGGGAGAAAGAAGAATCACCGGCTGCACGTGACGCCCTTGCGCAGATTCTGATCAATTCGCGTATGTGCGCGGAGGGTCATCGCCCGATTTGCCAGGACACAGGGATCGTAACGGTATTTCTGGAAATCGGCATGGATGTACGCTGGGACAGCCGGCAGAGCGTGGAAGACATGGTCAACGAAGCGGTTCGCCGCGCTTACCTCGATCCTGACAACCCGTTACGCGCCTCCATTGTCACCGACCCGGCCGGCAAACGCGCCAATACCGGCGATAACACCCCGGCCGTAATCCACATACATAGCGTTGTCGGCGACCGGGTTTCGGTCACCGTCGCGGCCAAGGGCGGCGGCTCGGAAAACAAATCCCGTTTTGCCATCCTTAACCCCAGCGATAGTGTGGTTGACTGGGTGGTGGATCAGGTGCCGGGGATGGGCGCCGGCTGGTGCCCTCCAGGCATCCTCGGCGTTGGCATCGGCGGTACCGCAGAGAAAGCCATGCTGCTGGCCAAACAATCGCTGATGGCACCCATCGATATCCAGGAACTGCGGCAACGCGGCGCGCAGAGTCGTGCCGAAGAACTGCGCCTGGAAATCTTCGAGCGCGTGAACAGGCTGGGAATCGGCGCACAGGGGCTGGGCGGCCTCACCACCGTACTCGACGTCAAGGTGCTGGATTACCCGACCCACGCCGCATCCTTGCCGGTCGCAATCATCCCCAACTGTGCCGCCACCCGGCATATTCACCTGGAACTCGATGGCAGCGGCGCGGTATTCCCGGAACCGCCCGCACTCAGCGACTGGCCCGACGTGCGCCAGGACGTTACCGCACAGGCACGCAGCGTCAACCTGGATGAACTTGACAGCGCGGCCATACAGAGCTGGAAACCGGGCGAAACCCTGCTTCTGAACGGGCGTCTGCTGACCGGCCGCGACGCTGCCCACAAGCGTATTGTGGACACGCTGAACAAGGGCGAAGACTTGCCGGACGGCCTGGATTTCCACAACCGGTTTATCTACTACGTCGGCCCGGTCGACCCGGTGCACGGCGAAGCCGTTGGTCCGGCCGGTCCCACAACGGCAACCCGCATGGACAAGTTTACCGACCAGATGCTGGAGCAGACCGGTCTGATTGGCATGATAGGCAAAGCGGAGCGTGGTCCGGCTGCGATTGAATCGATCCGCAAACACCGGGCCGTCTACCTGATTGCCACGGGCGGTGCAGCCTATCTGGTATCCAAAGCGGTCCGCTCAGCGAAGGTGATCGCCTGGCCGGAACTGGGCATGGAAGCCGTATTTGAATTCGAAGTCCAGGATATGCCCGTCACAGTCGCAGTCGATTCCCTGGGTGAATCGGTGCACCGGACCGGTCCCGCGCTCTGGAAACAGCGCATTGCGGGCATCGCTATTGAGTCGGAATAGTCCAGAATTTGCCGAACAGTCCGATACAGTGGAGGTTAACAGACCAGGGTCCAGCCCGTGTCCAACCTGCAACTGACAGTTCCCGCCCAGGATAGTGACCGCGCCAGCGTCAAGATCAAGCCGCGCGAGGTTCAGGCGTGGCTGGATAATCTGCCCTGGCTGAATCTGGAACGTACTGCGCGACTGGCCAGTGAGCAACTGCGACTGATGAACCGGCAGTCTCTGCCTGGCGCAGTCCGTACCGAGATCCTTGGTTATTTTCTAGCAACATATCATCGACTTACAGATTTTCTGCCAGGCAAGCCAAATGCTGACGACCCGCTCCGGTCAGTGCGAAAACGGCTCTGTCAGGACGTGGCCTTTGGCTACAAGATCGTCGTCAACGAGCTGTCGGGCAAGCGCAGCGGCTTCAGGGAAACACGCACCCTGGCTTTGGCCCTGCTGGGTTCCATTTACACGCTGGGACTGCAGCTCATGCACTACTACGGGAATTACCAGCGTGCGCCCCGCGCCCTGTGGAGTGAGTGTCTGGCGTTGTACAACTACGCCTGGCAGACCGGACGCGAGCACTATTCGGCAAACCTGCCCGGCTGCGGAGAGCAACAAATCGATGCCGCCTTCCGCCTGATCGCCCTGCTGCGCCTGGCCGGCCCCTACCAGCTCCCGACCGGCATGCTGCCGGCGCTGCACCGTTACTTCAGTATGCACTCCGGGCTAAGCAGTATCGAGAGTGAAGCACAGTCCGATACCACAAATTTAGAATTACGGGACAGCTACAACGAAAACGAACCGGATCTGGACAGTTCGCTGTTCCTGGATATTGAAGCGCTGATGCAGCAGATAACAGAAGATATCGGCAAGCTGGAACGTTACAAACAGGCGCAGGCACTGGGTCTGCCACCCGAAGTCCCCGCACTGCCGCTGTTGCACACCCTGCAGCAGACACACCAACACTGGCGGTCGCAGCCGACCCGCCAGTCAGAGCGCGAGGAAACCCATGCCCAGCTCGACCTGGTTACCGGTCTGGACGCAGCCTACTGCGTAGTCAACAAGGGCCGCTGGTTTGATCCCGCACTGTATCTGGCACCGGGTCACGAAGACGTGATCGACCTGGGCGCAAGACCATCACCTGACCTGCCCCTCGATCAGGGGGAGCCTGACACCTTTCCGTGTTCCAGCATTAACCGCAGCAGTGGCGGCCTGGCAGTTCGCTACAGCGGTCCCCGGCCATTTCACCCGCGCGTTGGGCAGCTGATTGCAGCACGCAGGCCCGGTGCAGAGCCCAGTACCGGCTGGGTGATCACGGTGAGCCGCTGGCTGGTGGAATCTGAACCAGGTTCGGGCTTCGAGCTGGGACTGCAGTATATGGCACGCGAGCCGCGGTCTGTGGTTATCCGCATTCTGGATGCAGCGGGTCTGGGAGGGGAATTTCAACCGGCGATAACTGCACTGCAGAAACGTGGGCAGCAGCGCGTGCATACGCTGTTTACCCGCGGTGGAGAAGCCCGGGTGGGCGATGAAATAAGCATTTACGATCAGGCCGGGCAACATCGCGGGCGTTGTACCGAGTTACTCGAATCCGGACCCGGTTTCGAGCGTCTGATCTACCAGCCCGTTGATGAAGACGATCCCGGTTAACGGGATTTATGTTGCTGTTCGCAAAAAATTAAAAGCCCTGTGCGGGCCTCTTTGAATAACACAAACCTGTGTAACGGCTTTTACTGCAGCTGCAGATTACCGCCAAGATAGTTGCGATCGCTTTCCTCTACTACACCGATCGACCAGGCACCGCGATTGCGGGCATGGTCGATGGCCATCTGTGAATCCGCCGCTGACGGATTACGGTCAACGGTAAAATTCTGCCCCGGGTGAATCAGGTCTGCATCCTTGATCTGGTCACGATTGGCCTTGTAGATCAGTGGCCACTGGTAGGGGTTGTTGTAGGTCTCGGCTTTGCCGGAAATCGACCACAGGCTGTCACCGCGCTCCACTTCGTACTGCATGGAAGCGGCACGAATTTCCGTCATTAGCGGTGTCAGCAGGTCATAGGCCTTGCGCCCCTGGGCACTGCGTATCGCCTTGTCTGCGTCCGACAATGCATTTTGCTGGTTTGCATCCAGGCCCTGCATGGCACTTGCTTCGTCGAACATGACCTTGGCTTTCTCCAGGTAGTACTGATTGACTGCCATGTCCGCCTGGTCACGCGCTTTGTTGGCCAGCTTGATGGCAAGCGATTTCTGGCCATCTGCAGCGGCTGCTTCATTTTCAGCCTGCTTCAGGATTTTTTCGGTATCACGCCAGATCCAGTCCACAGCTTTAGCCTTGGCAATAGCAGCCTTGGCGGCGTCGATGGCCTGGGTAACCTCAGCATTGTCACCGGCACCCTCAGGCGGAGTTGAGGCACAGCCCGCTACCAAACCAAGCACAAGGGCCAGTGAAACCAGTCGCTTGCCAAAAACAGTTCTTTTCATGAAAAGTTACTCCGCTAGTGGTTGATCCATGAAGACTTTTTACATCTTTTTATACCGGCCTGAAAATAACACCCCGATTCAGGCCATGTCAAGTAACGCACCGCGCCTGTTATCGACCCGGTTTCAAACGAGAAAGACGCACCAGGCCGCAAATAATTCCTTTCCCCGCACAACCGTTTATTGCGAACCTGCCTGCTGGGCGGTTTCACGCGCCCGGACCGCTTCGTCGCGCGCCTCTGCAGCATTTTGCCTGGCCTTGCTGAAATGATGATCGTTAAGCAGTTGCTCGGCATTCTTTAACAAATTCTGCGCCTTGTGATATTGCTCGGCCGCGTGCTGCTCGGCACCTGCCGCGCGCGCCGCGTCAATTGCCTGACGGGCTTCGCTCATTTCCTGTACAGGCGCTGAACCACATGCGGAGCCCAATGCCAGCACCAGCATGATAAATGACCAACGCAGCAGCTTCGCGAAGCGGTAATTGAAACCGGAAAAACTAAACGTATGCTCGGGCATGTGTAATGCGAAAAGAAGTTACGGCGCACACGCTAGCACCGTGACCCCAATGGGTCAAGAAACTGAAACCATCGCCGCATGGACCGTTGGTCGCAGATACCGCAGAATACGTTCCCGTCAATCATCCCCGGAGGTCAGCAGCCATGTCCAAAATCACTATCTTTCATAATCCGCGTTGCAGCAAATCACGGCAAACGCTGGAGCTGCTGGGCACACACGGCGTTGAAGCTGATATTGTCGAATATCTGAAAACACCCCCGGATGCCGGGCAGCTGGCGAAAATCCTGGACCTGCTGGGCATGGAACCACGGCAACTGATGCGCACCAACGAGTCAGAGTACAAGGACAACGCGCTGGATGATCCGGCCCTCTCGCGTGAACAGCTGATCCAGGCCATGGTCGACCACCCCAGACTTATTCAGCGCCCGATTGTACTTGGCAAGGGCAAGGCCGCGCTGGGGCGGCCGCCGGAAAAAATACTGGAGATTCTCTGAATGGCAGACATACTGGTTCTGTACTACAGCCGCTATGGCGCCACCGAAAAGATGGCACAGCTCATTGCGCGCGGTATCGAAGAGGTCGACGGCATGCAGGCCCGCCTGCGCACCGTTGCACCGGTGTCAACGGTTTGTGAAGCCAGCGAGGACAGTATCCCCGACACGGGCGCGCCCTACGCGACGGCAGACGATCTGCGCGAGTGCGCGGCGCTTGCGCTGGGCAGCCCGACCCGCTTTGGCAACATGGCCGCGCCACTCAAGTATTTCATAGACGCTACCGGCAGTCTGTGGCTGGGCGCTGAGCTGGCCGGCAAGCCCGCGGCCGTGTTTACCTCGACTTCGTCCATGCACGGAGGCCAGGAGACAACACTGCTGTCCATGATGCTACCGCTGCTGCACCACGGCATGCTGGTGCTGGGCATCCCCTACAGCGAGACCGACCTGCTGCACACGGATGCCGGTGGAACACCTTACGGCGCCAGCCATCTGGCCGGCACCGACAGCAAAAAGCCGTTAACCGAAGCCGAACAGCGCCTGTGCCGGGCATTGGGCAAACGTCTCGCCGAAACCACCGCAAAACTCGCACGTTGAAGCCGCGCCTTTTCTACGCACTGACACTGTTCGGCTATTTCGGCATTATGCTGCTGCTACCGCTGTGGTATGGCTGGCTGGATCCACCCAGCGTGCTGTCGCCAAGGGTGGCGTTGATTGTGCTGGGACTGCCGCTGTTTGCACCGTTGCGCGGCCTGCTGCATGCACGCAGCTATACCGTGGCCTGGAGCCTGTTTCTGTCCGTGATTTATTTCACGCACGGGGTTGTCGAGGCCTACAGTGACCGTAGCGCACGCTGGCTGGCACTGGCCGAAGTGGCCTTGTCGCTGTGCTGGCTGGTGGGTGGCATCCTGTTTATCCGCGCCCGGGCGCAAAGCAGTTCCACACG
>CAZWJB010000064.1:0-6800 GCA_964634485.1 uncultured Thiohalobacter sp.
TATCTATTCAGGTGATCTATGTGGGATCGATTGCGGGAAGACATAAGCTGTGTATTTGAGCGGGACCCGGCGGCGCGCACCCGCTTTGAGGTGCTCACCACATATCCCGGGATTCATGCACTGTTAGTGCACCGTGCCAGTCATGCGTTATCGTGCAATGGCCTGCCGTGGCTGGCGCGTATCCTTTCAAACTTCGCACGCTGGTACACCGGTATAGAAATACACCCCGGCGCGCGTATTGGCCGCCGTTTTTTTATCGATCACGGCATGGGCGTGGTGATTGGGGAAACAGCGGAGATTGGCGACGATTGCACGCTTTATCACGGCGTCACCCTGGGTGGTACCAGCTGGGATAAAGGTAAACGTCACCCTACGCTGGGCAATAACGTGGTTATAGGTGCCGGCGCCAAGGTGCTGGGCCCCGTGCATATCGGTGACAACGTCCGCATTGGTTCCAACGCTGTCGTACTGAAGGATGTCGTTGAAGATGCCACGGTGGTGGGTGTGCCGGGGCGCGTTGTGGGTGGCGACAGGGGCGAGCAGCCTGAACACCGTGCAGCCATCGCAAAAAAAATGGGCTTCGATGCCTACGGCAGTACCAAGGATGCCCCCGATCCGGTCGCAAATGCCATCAACAACATGCTGGATCATATACACGTCATGGACCAGCGGCTGGAGGATGTGTGTCGCGCACTGAAGAGTCTGGGTGCGGAGGTTGGCGATTTGCAGATGCCCGATCTGGATGCCTGTGAGCTGGAAAGCGCCTGCAGCACGGAACCCATTGAAACCGGTGAAGAACCCGAAAAACCCTTGAAATCCGACCCGGATAATTCTTGACTGTTTTACTCGGTTATGGCATTTTGATCGTGTTTTCCAAGACTTGAGTCAGGACAGGTTGGAATGAAATTAACCAGCAAGGGTCGCTACGCGGTAACCGCGATGCTGGATCTGGCGTTGCGCGCCGACCAGCGCCCGATAACACTGGCGGGCATTTCAGAGCGCCAGGGTATTTCCCTGTCCTACCTGGAACAATTATTTACCCGCTTGCGCAAGCACGGATTGGTGTCGAGTACCCGCGGACCGGGGGGCGGTTATTCGCTCAGCCGGTCGGCGCATGACATCCAGGTTGCGGAGGTGGTGGCGGCTGTTGATGAGAGTGTCGATGCCACACGCTGCGGTGGAAAAGGGGATTGCCAGGATGGTAAACGCTGTCTGACGCATGATCTGTGGACCGAGTTGAGTGAGCAGGTTTACGGGTTTCTGAGTGGTATTTCACTGGGGCAGCTGGTGGACCAGGGTGTGGCCAGGAAGGCGACCGGGGACGAGGCTGCCGCGCACGCGGTTGCGGTTAGCCTTACAGCCAGTGACAGGATAGTTGACCCTGCCTGATAGTCCGGGGAACGGTGGATGAAACTGTACCTGGATTACAACGCCAGCACCCCGCTGGATGAACGCGTACTCGCGGCGGTGACGGAGTGTATGGCCGGGATGCCGGGCAATCCATCCAGCACCCATCAGTTCGGTCGAGCGCTACGCGCCAGGCTGGATAGCGCGCGGCAACAGGTTGCGGCGCTGGCAGGTGTGCAACCCACCCAGGTGATATTCACCGGAGGTGGCAGCGAGGCGAATAACCTGGCGCTGCATGCGGTGACCGCGGGGCAACCCGCCGGGCGGCTTGCGGTAAGCCGTATTGAACATCCTTCGGTGCTTGAGCCGGCACGGGCGTTGGCGGATCAGGGCTGGCAGCTGGACCTGATTGAAGTCGACGAGCAGTGCCGTGTCACGATTCAGGCGCTGGCGGAAAAGCTGCACCGGGATACCCGTCTGGTGTCTGTGATGATGGCGAACAACGAGACCGGTATTATCCAGGATATCACCGGTCTGGCAGCTCGGGCGCGTTCGGCCGGTGTGATTTTTCACACCGATGCTATACAGGCGGCTGGCAAGATCGCACTGGATTTCGAATCCAGCGGCGTACAGTTGCTGAGTTTGTCAGCGCACAAGATCTACGGGCCCAAGGGTGTCGGTGCGCTGATTGTTGACAAATCGCTGCAACTGGCGCCGTTGATTTACGGTGGTGGCCAGGAAAAAGGGCTGCGTGCCGGAACGGAGAACGTGGCCGGCATCGTGGGCTTTGGTGTCGCTGCCGAGCTGGCAAAAACGCAGCTGCAGCAACGCGCTGATCATACCCGCGGCTTGCGTGATCGTCTGGAGCAGGGCCTGGCCCGCTACGCTGAGATCACCTTGTTTGCCAGGGAGGCCGAGCGCTTGCCCAACACCGTTCAGTTGGCGGTAGCCGGTATTGATGGCGAGACATTGCTGATGCAGCTTGACCGTGCCGGTATTGCGGTCTCCAGTGGTTCCGCCTGTGCCAGTGGCAAGAACGAAGCGAGCCATGTATTGATTGCGATGGGTATAGACGCGGATATTGCGCGTGGCGCGATACGCATCAGCCTGGGCAAGGATACGACCGGGCTGGAGGTCGACGCTTTGCTGGCAGCGCTGGATAAACAGATCAAGTGGGTACAGAAAGCCGGTCAAGCGGCTGGTTGGTAGAACGTTTAAATATTTTGACAGGTGTAATGAATATGACTGTGAAGACGCCAATTTATCTCGACTACTCGGCGACCACACCCGTGGATCCGCGCGTAGCGGAAAGCATGTATTCTTTCCTGACGCCACAGGGAAAATTTGGTAACCCGGCATCGCGTTCGCATGCGTTTGGCTGGCAGGCTGACGATGCAGTTGAAGAGGCGCGGCATAATGTTGCTGCGCTGGTAAACGCCGATCCGAAGGAGATTATCTGGACCAGCGGCGCCACAGAGTCCGACAATCTCGCCATCAAGGGTGCCGCACACTTTTACCGCAAAAAGGGTCAGCATATCGTCACGCTGAAGACAGAACACAAGGCGGTTCTGGATTCATGCCGGCAACTGGAAAGGGAAGGTTATGAGGTGACGTACCTGGATCCCGAGCCAAACGGACTGCTGGATCCGGACAAGTTTCACAAGGCCCTGCGTGAAGACACTGTATTAGTCAGCATCATGCACGTCAATAACGAAATCGGTGTCATCCAGGATATTGAAGCGATTGGTGATGCCTGCCGCGAGCTGAAGATTATTTTCCACGTCGATGCTGCGCAGAGCGCCGGTAAAGTGCCGATTGACCTGCAAACCCTCAAGGTGGACCTGATGTCTTTCTCGGCGCACAAGATCTATGGTCCCAAAGGTATTGGCGCGTTGTATGTGCGCCGTAAACCCCGGGTGCGCCTGGAAGCGCAGATGCACGGTGGCGGGCACGAACGCGGTATGCGATCCGGTACCCTGCCGACCCATCAGATCGTCGGCATGGGTGAAGCCTTCCGCATTGCGAAGCAGGAAATGGCAGCGGACAACGAGTGCATTCTGGCGCTGCGGAACCGTCTTGTTGAGGGTTTTAAGGATGTTGAGGAAGTCTATATCAACGGTGATCTCGATCATCGCATTGCCGGTAATCTGAATATCAGTTTTAACTACGTGGAAGGCGAAAGCCTGATCATGGCACTGAAGGATCTTGCGGTGTCTTCAGGTTCGGCCTGTACCAGCGCCAGTCTGGAGCCGTCCTACGTACTGCGCGCCCTGGGCCGCAACGATGAGCTGGCGCACAGTTCCATACGTTTTACCATCGGGCGTTTCACCACCGAAGAAGAGATCGACTACACCATAGAACTGGTGCGGGGCAAGATAGGCAAGCTGCGAGATCTGTCGCCGCTGTGGGATATGTACAAGGAAGGTATTGATCTCGATTCTGTGCAGTGGGCAGCGCACTGATGGCGATCACTATAACAACGGCAGCTGCAGACCACGTCAGGAGCTATCTGGAGAAGCGTGGCAAAGGCGTAGGCGTGCGTTTCGGCGTGCGTACTTCCGGTTGTTCGGGTATGGCCTATGTGCTGGAGTTCGTCGACGAGGCCGACGCTGCCGATCTGGTTTTCGAAGACCATGGCGTAAAGATATTTGTCGATTCAAAGAGCCTGGTATACGTTGATGGCACAGAACTGGATTTTGGCCGGGAAGGACTCAATGAGGGCTTCAGGTTCAATAACCCGAATGTCAAAGACTCGTGCGGGTGCGGCGAAAGTTTTAACATTTAGGGGTGTTCTGATTAATCCGTTCATTGCGATGCCTTGACCCGAAGGGTAAGGTACCCGTAATGAAGCCCGAAGGGATTCTATGGGCGCATAGCGCCGTGACAATCTCTTTAAGCGGGTGCCAGACTGTAAAAGATTGCCGCGCTACGCCCGCAATGACAAAAATATTGTTGACTCCCATGCCGCCTATCCTGACGAAAAATTATTTCGAGCTGTTTTCCCTGCCGCAGCAGTATGTGCTGGAGCGTGCAGAACTGGACGCGCGCTACCGGGATTTGCAGCGTATGGTGCATCCCGATCGCTATGCCAGCGCCGGCGACCAGGAGCGGCGCCTGTCCATGCAGCAGGCAACGCACATCAACGAGGCCTATCAGGTCCTCAAAGACCCGTTACGTCGCGGGCGCTATCTGCTGGAATTGCGCGGCCATGTAATCGAGAACCAGCAGACCACCCATCAGGACCCGGAGTTCCTGATGCGGCAGATCGAACTCAGGGAGGCCCTCGGCGAAATACGCAATCAGGATGATCCCCTGCAGGCGCTGGACGGGCTCGCACGTAAAATCCAGGCACAGTACCGGGCGCTGGAGTCGGAACTGGCACAGGCGCTGGAGGCTGGTGAAGAAATCGAACCAGCGGTTACACTGGTACTGAAGATGCAGTATTTTATGCGCCTGCAGAACGAAGTGCAGGAACTGGAAGAAGACCTGGAAGACGAGCTTTATTAATGGCATTGCTACAGATTTCAGAACCCGGCGAAGCGACTGCGCCACACGAGCACAGGCTGGCAGCGGGTATTGACCTGGGTACCACCAATTCACTGGTTGCCAGTGTGCGCAGTGGTTCGGCCGACACGCTGCCCGACAGCGAAGGGCATCATTTACTGCCTTCGGTAGTGCGTTACCTGGCGACGGGTGAGCATCAGGTTGGTGCGGCTGCCATGCAACAGGCTGCCAGTGATCCGCTGAATACCATTATTTCCGTAAAGCGCTTCATGGGCCGTGGTGTCGAGGATGTCAAAAGCCTGGGGTCGGTACTACCCTACGAATTTGTGGCGGGCGAGTCGGGTATGCCGTTGATTCGTACTGTCGCGGGCGACCGCAGCCCGGTGCAGGTATCCGCGGATATCCTTGACGAACTCAGGCAGCTTGCCGAACAAACGCTGGGTGGCGAGCTTGCTGGTGTGGTGATTACCGTACCGGCCTACTTTGATGACGCCCAGCGCCAGGCGACCAGGGACGCCGGCAGGCTGGCGGGACTGAACGTCCTGCGTCTGCTGAACGAACCGACAGCGGCAGCCGTTGCCTACGGACTGGATCGTGCCTCGGACGGTATCATTGCCGTCTACGACCTGGGCGGTGGTACTTTTGATATTTCCGTTCTGCGTCTGAACCAGGGTGTCTTCGAAGTCATGGCCACGGCAGGGGATACTGCGCTCGGCGGTGACGATATGGACCGCGCTATTGCTACATGGGTAATGGAACAGGCCGGTCTGGGTGATGATCTTGACCATGGCTTGCAGCGCCGTTTGTTGCTGAATGCCTGTGCCGCCAAGGAGGCACTCACCGACAGCGAGCAGGTGGATATAGCGATAGAGATCGGGAATGGAGCAGACTGGCAGGGTATGCTGACCCGGCAGCGAATGGATGAACTGATCGAACCCCTGGTACGTAAAACCCTTGGGTCTTGCCGTCGTGCCTTGCGTGATGCCGACCTGGACGCAGCCGACATCAGGGAAGTCATTATGGTGGGCGGTTCTACCCGGGTATTGAAGGTGCGCACCATGGTTGGCGAATTCTTTGGCCGCGAGCCACTGGTGGATATCGATCCCGACCGGGTGGTCGCGGTCGGTGCCGCAATACAGGCCGATATTCTGGCGGGCAACAAACCGGAAGACGCCATGCTACTGCTCGACGTTACCTCTCTGTCGCTGGGTGTCGAAACCGTGGGCGGGTTGACCGAAAAAATCATTAAGCGCAATGCCACCATACCGGTTTCCCGCGCACAGGAGTTCACCACCTACAAGGATGGCCAGACAGCGATGGCCCTGCACGTAGTGCAGGGCGAACGCGAACTGGTGGATGACTGCCGGTCGCTGGCGCGTTTCGAATTACGCGATATACCGCCCATGACCGCCGGCGCCGCACGTATCCGTGTGACGTACCAGGTGGACGCCGATGGTTTGTTGAGCGTTACTGCCGAGGAACAGACCAGTGGTGTGCAGGCTCACATTGAAGTAAAACCTTCCTATGGCTTGTCGGACAACGAAATCGAGAGCATGTTGCGTGATTCCATGAAGCACGCTGAAGATGACATGAAAGCACGCCGTCTGCGTGAGCAGCAGGTGGAAGCGGACCGGGTGCTGGAAGCCTTGCAGGCTGCCATGCAGCAGGATGCCGACAGTTTCCTGAGCAGTGAGGAACGCAGCGCTATTGAGCAGGCCGCCGGTGAACTGGCAGCGGCGCGTAATGGCAGAGACCACCGGGTGATAAAGGCGGCAATCGAGAAACTCGAGTCGGTAAGCACGGTGTATGTAGACCGCCGTATGAATGCCAGCATCCGTAAAGCGATGGCAGGCCATGCAGTTGATGAATTTAAATAGACCTGGTAGCAATAAATAGATGCCGCAGATAATTTTCCTGCCACACGAAGAGATATGTCCAGAAGGTGCCGT
>CAZWJB010000065.1:0-6696 GCA_964634485.1 uncultured Thiohalobacter sp.
TGCCCCACCACGGTGTATACGTGACGGATGGGTTATAGGCCATTACGTTGTAGCCAGGGCAGAGTGCCATCATCTCGTCATGACCGTCCGGGGTGAAATCCAGATTGCCACTGGTGATGGGGCCGGGGTGTGCAGCGCTGTTGAGTGCCCCGTTGGAAGCAAGGTTCTCCCAGTCCATACTCCCGGAATCGTCGATCATGAAAAATATATTGGGCTGTACAGCGCCGCTCTGTAAAAACAGCGGGCTGTTTGAGAGTGCCCCCGGGGCTGCCACCGTGTTGGTCATCAGGCCCAGAGCCAGTACCCCGGCCGTTGTGGCGGTGATGACAATCAGTTTATTGTGCTGTCGTTTTATAATGTTCATGACATAGTCCCCATAAGAAGCATTTGCTCGATACTATGCATCCTGCTCAAACCTAGAGGAGCGGCATCCGGAAGCTGCTCTGTAAAACGTAACGGGCCGTAGGTACAGCACCTTCGCCCCAGCCGATCGCGGTTACCTGAAAGGCGTACTGGCGGGTGTCCTGTTTTTTCCCGCCGTAGCCTGTTGGTGGACGATCTGCCCGCCCCATATACTCGATGATGAAACGTGGTGGGCGTGACAAGGTAGTAAAGCTGGAAAGTTCAATGGCATTGCCTGCTGCAAGCCAGCCGGTATCGTCAAAAATATTGGTAGCAGATGGCAATGGGTAGGAGGCCATGCCCACCACCGGTGCGCGTTCCGAGTACAGGCCGGCTACTGGTGCTGTTGCATCGAAGTTAGTGGCCAGATCCGTAACGCTGCCTATATTGGCAACCAGAAAGGTTTCTCCGGCGCGCAATGCGGCTTCTGCAGCCTGGAACGCGATCTGGCGCTGATTGTTGTTGTTGGCCATTCTTTCCTGTAGCGTCGTAGAACTCATCGAGGCGACGCCGATGATCGTCATTACCAGCAGTATCAGCAGGCTGACGGCCAGCACTGCGCCACGCTGCGCCTTGCTGCCTGTTGATATCCGCTTATAGTGTGAATGGTTAGCCATAATTATTGCTCCAGCTTATGGAAATCAGCTGCCCCGGTTACGCAGGCGAACGGTGGTGGTGAACGACTGGCTGTACATGCCGCCAGGTACGTTCCGCACGGTGTCAAACACCAGTGTCATGCGTACGCTGGCGATACTATTCCACTGACCTGCACCGATTTGATCTGCACGCAGGTATTGCTCGACGCCCGGTGTGCCATCGATATCCATACCATAGAGGATCTGCATATCCTGCACCCCTTCGACCAACTCATTGGCCTGCGTGGCATTGCCGCAGTTGTTACTGTTAAGAAACAGTGAAGTACCATTGCCTGAAGTGCTGGCGCAGAGTTCATAGGTGGACGTACCTACCAGTGTGGCGCCGGCAACTGAAGAGGTTTCAGAGCCAAAATAATTTTGCAGATCGCCAGAGGCATTGGATTGGCCATTATTGGGTCCAGAAGTTGCTGTTACGCCGGCAACATGCTGTATGGTTCCACCGCTGGTGGCCGGATCATTGGTTATCATAAATACCGAGGCGGTTGCGCAGTCTCCCACAACGAGAAGATCAAATTGTTGCAAGGTGCTGTAGCCTGCTGATGTATTGTCCAGTTCGATATCAGCGGTCGGTGAATCCATCGGCTGTGCCAGGCGGATACCGCCGCCGGAACCGGCGCGGCGGATGCTGATGGTATCGCTACCACCTGTGCCAGCGTTTTCAGTGCCGAAAATCGATGAGGAAAAATCGGATGATGAACCCAGGGCCTTGTCAGTCAGGTCATTGACAAATGGCCTGACCGGGGCATCACTGTCCAGGCAACCCAGATAGCCGGCGGCACCGATGTCCTCAGACAGGCGGCTCAGTGAGAACCGGGCGTTTTCCTGCAGACGGGAATTTCCCTCCTGTGCAAGAGCGGCACTTTTTGTGCTTGAGAAGATCTGAATGACCCCCGCCATAAGCAGCAAGCTGAGGAGCATGGCGACCATCAGCTCAGCCAGTGAAAATCCTTTCATGGACTGGTAAATGCTGTTGTTAAAATTTTGTGATGTAGTCATTGTCATAGTCATCATTATGGCTGTGTAGTAATAGACAGGCAGCGGAGGTCGTTCTGGACGTCAGGATCGCAGCCTGTGCCGGTAACGCCGCTGCGTGCTTCATCCCATAGCACAGTGATGGTAAATAAACCGGCGCCGGGAGAAGTGACCGTGCCCTGGCCGGCTGGCAATGTTTGTGCCAGTTGCTGGTTCCACTCGGCGACATCATTGTCTACCATTTGCGTTGGCGTGCAGCTGGCTGTCGTGCAATCGCCAACAGCAGGAGTTGCCAGTGTGGCTGCCGGGTAGGCATTCACCGATGCAGCGTTAGCGCGCATGCGATCCGCCATATCGCTGGCCATATAGCTGGCCCGTGTCTGCATGGACGCGTCGTTATTGTTGCGCAGGCTTGTGGCCTGCAGGCTTGCAATACCCAGAAGGCCAATCGACAGGACAAGAACCGCCACCATTACTTCAATGAGGGTGAATCCATTAGTCCGGTGAGTATCTGTAATGTGTTCTTTTCTGTGTTTCATGGCTTTTACCCTGGCGTGTTCAAATGCATGCGACCTGGCTGTTCAAACTTATACCGCCGGTAGCCATTATGCGTAGCTGCCTGCCGATTTCTCCGGTGCGGTCGTCGCACAGTGTCAGGGTGGTGTTTGGGTTGTTGACCGAGCCCTGCGCATCTATCTGAAAGCTGGTCTGAGCGGCGTTCAGCGTTATGTTGATTGTATTCGGCAGTGGCTCGACGACGCGCAGTACTTCGTCCGGGGCATCCAGTACGCCATTGCTATTGCTGTCTATCCATACTATCCAGCCCAGCTGCCAGTTGGTTTGTCCAGTACAAGCAGGGTTGGCTGGATCATCGCTGACACACACAGTAGCGTTACGGCCCTGTTTAATCGCCTCGCTACGGGCCATGTGAAATGATGATACGAACGTGTTAGTAGCGGCCGACAGGCGGTTGTTGCTAATAAGATCGCGCATACTGGGCACGCCAACTGTCAACAGGATGGCTGCGATTGCCATCGTCACCAAAAGCTCGATCAATGTAAATGCGTGTTCTTTTTTCATGAGGCTAACCTAAACCCGTTCGGGCGCCGTCGTAAATTCAATTCCGATCGATGGAGCCGATTTCGCGATAAGCGGTTTTAGCTACGGGCGCGAGATGCCCCAGGGCAGCCTCTTGACCGCTGCGCGGTCTCACCTTCTTACCGGTCTCCGCCTTTATATAGGGGATTGATTCGGAAAAACTTTAAGGTGGGGTAGTGCCAGCAGGCGACCAGCGGCGGGTTGTGGCCGACCAGCGGTTGAGGTCAGTCTGTTGGTAACAGCAGACGGGTGTCGGAGGCGCGTGAAACGGTATCTGTGACGGACTTAAACCTGATTGACTGTGATCCGCTGGGATCCTCCCATTCAACACGGATTTCGGCTTCTGTAAGCAGATCGTCCTGGCTGAGTGACACGGTTGTGTTGAAAAGTGTGCCGGCACGCAGCACTTGCACGGGCGGGTTTGCGATCAGATCGGGAGAAATGATCTGTGTGGCTGTCAATATCTCAAGATATGTCGCCCCCAGCAACCAGGCATTACCGGTTGCGTGAAGCTTGCCCGAGGAAGACCAGAGACGTGCCTGTAACTGTCCGAGACCCAGCAAACCAATGCTGAGAACCAGCAGTGTGACCAATGCTTCGATCAGGCTGATCCCGTGTAAGTACTTTTTCACGACTGGAAATCCCTCCAGGAGCCCGGTACCTGTACACTGCGCAGGACCGGGAAATCGAGCCGGGTCTGCTGCTTGTCAGCAACCTGTATGTTATTGAGTTGTATGCTCGAGTCTGTGATATTCAGGTTACCGTTTACCATCAGCGAGCCAATGATCGAGACGCTGTATCCGGCTACGGGGTCGGGGCAGTTGTTATCGATATATACAATCCCGTAAATGGTGGTACCAGGCGAAAACACAGGGCAGCCGGTCGCGGCCGGAAAGTACAGTACTACCGGGTTGTCCGCACTGCCCAGGTTCCGGTTCCAGATGTTCGCTCCCGGCCCGGAAGCCTGTGCTACCCAGTAGCGCCGATTCTGCTCAGGGAGAGACTGGTCCTGTTCAGCGAGCAGCACGAACTCTCCCATGCTGACTGAAAAGACCAGCGGCCATAGACCCCTGGCCATATTTATGGTTTCCAGCGAGCCGTTGTGGATATCCACCGATCCGGGGAGCGAGCATGCTGTCGATGTGTCAGACCACAGTGAACCCCCGGCTTGATCGGTGTCAGCGTCCTGTGGACGAATATCGAGTGCTTGGGGCAAGCCTGTTGGACAGCCATTTATGACCAGAGGTGGTGCCGATTCTGCCAGGGGTGTCAGTACCGAAAGCAGACGAACGTATTGAATGGCACGCACCAGAATATTCGATCCATCAGTTCTGCGGGCTGTCGCCTGTACAGAAATCATTCTGTTAAAATTACCAGCCCGGCTGAACACAAGTTCTATCCCGATATCCAGCTGGTCCGTTGCCATCGTTATGCGACTGGTCTCTGTGTTGTCGTCCCCCGCGCTCCAGGACAGGTCCCCGAATGCACTGTTCAGGTAAACAATACCTCTTGCCAACCCGGATTCTGCCTGCAGAGACAGGCGGGTATTCCAGTTTTCGTTGCTGGAAATGCGTTGTTCAACCAGCTGTGTGCGGGCAACAGCCAGTGTGACAATGGTGATTGACATCGTCAGCATCAGTGTGACCAGCAGTGTCGCAGCACCCTGCTGGTGCTCTCGCCGGTGCGGGCTAGTTGGCATCGCTGTCTCCTTCCCTGAGCAGGTCATTGCGAATCCGCACCCAGTGGCTGAGGGTAATACCCGTGTCCGGTCTGTTGCCTGGTTGGCCGTCGATCCGGATTTCAATGCCGCCCTGTATCAGTCGTGGGGACTCCGGGGTGCAGTCCCGGTCATTTTCGATCAGGTTGAGGCATTGCGACCGTTGTTCAAAGCGCAGCTGTGTGATTTCGATATCCGGATCATTGACCGTTTGCCAGTAACCACTCTCGCAATTGAATTCGCTACCGCCAAAACGGGATTGTATTCGCGCATCGCGCAGTCTGAATCCAAATTGCTCGACATTATCGTCATCGGTCTGGCCGGTGCAGCCTGAGTCATCACAGCGGCCGACACCGACAAGACCATCCTGATCCAGGTCGTAGGCAAACAGAATGCAGGAGTCCGGGCTTTCCCCGTTATAGGTTTGAATGCGTACCTGGTTAATCGGGCTTTGGAACGGGTTGGCGGACGGTGCCTGCAGGTTGGGAGAGAAGGACCAGTAACCGGCACGCTTCAGGTCGGTGCTGATCAGATGCAGCAGGCCATGCAGTTGTTGATGCAGGTGCGCCTGTTGCAATTGTTGCGAGCTGTGGGTTGCCGTCGCACTGTATACCGTTATAACAGATGACATTGCGATCAGGGCAATGACGCTGGCAATCATCAATTCGATCAGCGTCATGCCGCCCTGTAAGCTGTGGCGGTTCAGCATGACGGGTAGCCGGGGTTGTCGATTGCGCAAAGTCTTATCCGGCCGAGCGGGCTGACAATAATGCGCAACTCACCGGCATCATTGCGCAACGAGACTGAATCAGCGCTGGCCGTTCCGCGTATGGGTGAAAAACGGATGCTGCGTAAAGTGTCGGAACCGTTGGTGTTCAGCTGGACAGCGGGGAACTCTGTAGACAAGTGACGGTGAATCAGGTTCTGATTACCGCCCTGCGTGCTGCATACCGCTGTTCCGGGGTCGGTAGCATTGCAGTCACAGTTTTCGCTGTCACTCCAGCCGTAACACCATTGCCCGGGGCTGACGGATACCGAAAAGTAAACAGGCTGTTGGTATGTAAGGGCGTGGTTGCGCGCGAATTGCAGTTGCTGGGCGAGAGCTTCGCCCGCGGAACGCAGTCTCGCATTGTCAACGAAGTGGCTCATCGCGGGCACTGCCAGACCGGCCAGTACAGCCGCCAGCGCCAGTGTCATCAGCAATTCAATAAGCGTAAAACCGGAATACCCTGCATCTTCCATGATCAGGCTCCAGATCAACTTGTTCCATGTTGTCACGCCGAGTATAGTCGAGTTTCCGGAAGGTTCAAGGATGAACTGATGCGGTAGCAGGATTGAAACTCGCCACCGTAGGTTTTAAAGCAAAGGGAGTTGCGTCATGGGTCGACCCGACATGCCGGGTTTCTCACTACTCGAACTACTGATCACGCTGGCCATTGTTGCGCTTCTCGCCACTATCACCGTTCCTTCCTACAGTGGACTGGTCGCCAAGTCACGTCGTGCAGATGCCATGGCTGCACTGGCACTGGTACAGCTTGCGCAGGAACGCTGGCGCGCCGGTAACCCGGGCTATACCCGGGATCTTGGAACGCTGGGGTGGGCTTCCGCAGAGTCGCCGGATGGTTATTACGCGCTGCGTATCGTTACCGCGGATGCTACCGATTTTCTGGTGGTTGCACAGCCTGCAGGTGTGCAGCAGTCGGATCGCTGCGGGAGTTATGCGCTTGGCCCGAACGGTCCGGTGTACAGTGGTGGTTATGCAGGGGCGGAGTGCTGGAAGCGCTAGAGCCCAAAGTCCCCCGGCGGGTTTTCGGGGGCTGCCGACGGTCCCGAAAAGACATGTCGGACAAC
>CAZWJB010000066.1:0-2490 GCA_964634485.1 uncultured Thiohalobacter sp.
TTCACAGCGGCTACAAGGTCTATCAGGAGTTTAAATGCTGGGAATGCCATGGTGGCGGTGGCCAGGGCGACGGCAAGAAGTCAATCGACCTGAAGGATGACTGGGACTTCCTGCTTCCCCCGCGTAACCTGGTCATGCGCACATCGTTTAAAAATGGCAGTCGGCCGGAAGATCTGTATCGCACCATCATGGCAGGTCTCGATGGTGGTGCCATGCCTTCCTATTCCGACTTCTTCGAAGGTGAGGAAGACAAAGTCTGGGATCTGATTAATTACATTCTGTCGCTCTCCAGCGAGACTACCAAGTAACAGGAAGAGGTGTTGATGATGAAAAAAACAGTCACCAGAAACATAGCCGCAGGCGCGGTATTGATGGCTCTGGGCGCGTCGGCCCACGCCGGAAAGTACGAGGCAATCGATGTGTCAAACGGAGGTACGATCGCCGGCAAGATTTCCCTGAGTGGCAGCGCGCCTGCTAATCCAACGCTCGATATCACCAAGGATAAAGAATACTGCGGTGACAGTATAAAGGCGGACTACTATGTTGTTGCTGCCGACGGCGGGCTGAAAAATGCAGTTGTTGTTATTGAAGGCATCGAAAAGGGCAAAGCCTACGACAAGAAAGGCATTGTCGATTTTGAGAACAAAAAGTGCATGTTCGAGCCGCACGTCAGCGTCGGGGTTGCCGGGCAGAAGCTTGGTATTGTAAGCCGGGACCCGATTCTGCATAACACGCACCTCTACCACGGTCCCAAGCAAAGGACCATGTACAACGTTGCGATACCGATTCAGGACAAGGTGATTAAAAAACCCTTGCGCAAACCCGGTGAGGTGGTCGTGAAATGCGATGCGCACGAATGGATGCTCGGTTATGTCTATGTGGCCAAGAGTCCTTATATCACGTTGACTGCGGCGGACGGCAGCTACAGCCTGAGCGATGTGCCACCGGGAAATTATAAAGTGAAGATCTGGCACGAGAAACTGGGTGAAGTGACGCAGGACGTGACCGTTAGCGCGGGCGGTACTGCAACAGTAGACCATAGCTTCAGTCAGTAGTGATGTGATGGTGTGATTTGAGGTCAATACCCGCTCCTGTGCCGGGGGCGGGCAACAACTGGAACATAGGAGGCTGCCTTGAATACTCTGAAGTGGATACTTGGCCTGGCCGGTGGTGCCGTGTTGGCTGCGAGCTTAAGCATTGCGGTGCCGACCCAGTCAACAGACAAGTCAACAGACAAGTCATCTGGCAGATCGTTCTACCAAACGTTCTTTGACTATTCGGCGACCACCGGAAACATAAAGCCGGTTGGTGAAAGCCCGCCGCTCACGCCAGGGCTTATCAAGTATGGCGAGTGGACCTACCGCGGACTGTGTATCGGTTGCCACGGCAGCAAGGGTGATGGTAATGGTGCCGTTTGGGAACTGGCGGACCAGTACAGCAGCCATACATTACCGCGCCGGCCACGGGATTTCGAGGGTGCCGTATTTAAGGTGCGATCGACGCCCAGTGGCTCTTTGCCGACCGACCATGATCTGTTTTCGGCCATTTCGCGTGGCTTGGTGGCGGATCAGGATATGCCCGCCTTCAAGTTTCTTCCGGAGCGTGATCGCTGGGCAGTGATAGCCTATATCAAAACGCTTTCAGAACGCTGGGAAGAGGAAAAGGACTACCAGGAAGACCCCATTGAAGTCAGTGAGCCGCCTTTACCGACCAAGGCCATGGTTACCGCGGGCAAGGCCGTCTACAAGGAAATGAAATGCGCGAAGTGTCACGGTGATTTAGGCAAAGGCGATGGTCCATCAGCGCCGCAGCTGAAGGATGACAATGACCTGTCGATTGAACCCCGCGACTTTACTGATGCAACGCAGTTTGTGGCATCGAGTTCCCCGGCGGGTATCTATTTGACATTCACCACCGGATTTGACGGAACACCCATGCCGTCTTTTGCGGATTTTCTGGAAGAAGATCAGCGCTGGGAACTGGTCTGGTATGTCATCTCGCTGCGTCCGGATTGGGATATCGATAAGGTACGTGCAGAGATGGGTGCTGGACCTGGTGTCGAAACAGTGACAGAGGCGCCACAGGTTGAGATTGAGATTGAGGTCGAGACCGAGGAAATATCCGGATGAAGGTTGCAGAGGACTGACGTGATTCCAGAAGCAGCAATGTATGTGGCAACAGGTGTAGTGGCAGCCGTTTTGCTGGCGGCAGCTGCAACCTGGGTGGTGCCGGATGATAATCACGTCATCCCGATGCCCGGGGTGGGTAATCCGGCAGCACCGGTGGCGTACTTTGATGGAGTGGATCCGCGCGCTGTAGAGCGAGGCAGGGTGTATTACGCACAAATCTGCTTATCGTGTCACGGTGTACGTGGCGATGGCCAGGGAGAGTGGGCTTACCGCGTGATCCCCCGTCCTGCTGACTTGCGCGCATCACGCGCGCAGTCACGAAGCGATGATGAGCTGTTTCAAATCATCAGTGACGGCCTGA
>CAZWJB010000066.1:2590-6585 GCA_964634485.1 uncultured Thiohalobacter sp.
CGCGCGCAGTCACGAAGCGATGATGAGCTGTTTCAAATCATCAGTGACGGCCTGATCGGTACACCAATGATCGGGTGGAAGAAGCAGCTATCGGAATCACAGCGCTGGCAGGTGGTGAGCTACCTGCGAACACTTGCAATCGCAAGAGGCAGTGAGGGATGAGTAGTAATCTTGTCGAATTGGCAGGGCGCGCTCCACAGACGCCGTCGCGGAGCACCGATTCGTTCGCCGGGCCGTCAGTTGCCGACAGGCAAATAATCCGTTTTTTTTTACTTTCAGTTACCAATCTTTTTATCGGAACAATACTGGGCGTAATGCAGACCTTTCCCGGTATAGCACAATGGATCAGGGAATCCGGACCGGCAGGACATCTTATCGATCCGCTGGCACATGCGCATATCAACCTGGTGGGTGGCGTGACGACAGGCATGATGGGCTTGTTCTATTACGTCCTGCCACGCCTGATCAAACGGCCGATTTACAGTGATGTACTGGCGACCATGTCGTTCTGGTTTTCGTTGCTGGGCGTGTCGATATTTTTCACTTCGCTGGTAGTGCTTGGCATTATTGAAGGCAACATGATTCATAACGGTATGACCTACGGACAGGCACTGGAGGCGGTAGGTCCCATTCATCACGTCATGATTATCACCGGCGCCATGTTAATGGGTTTCGGTTACTGGACCTACATCAGCAATATTCTTCTGACGATTTTTAAAAAACAACGTGGAGGTAACAGCGATGCACCGCTTAATTAATTTTCTCTACAGTGGACTGATGGTGGGGCTCGGCCTCGGCACGGTGTTTCAGCTTGCCTTCCTGCCGTTAATCGGTATGCGCATTCACGATGACTGGACGGGTTTGTTGAACTGGGGCCTGGGAATATCTGCAGTAACCGGTCTGGTTTCCGGTTTTAGTTTCTGGCTGCTGAATTCTGTTATGACGCGCCAGGGTAAGTAATGAGGTTACGTTTTTCGCGGAGGAGAGGGGTATGAGCTTTCTAACAAGCAATGATTATGCAGAGGGGACTGCTGCGAAGCATTTCTTTTTCTCGGCAATTGTCATGCTGGTCATTGGCACACTGCTGGCGATTATCACATCATTTCGTCTGGCATGGCCCGATGTGTTTCCGAATGATGTGCCCTGGCTGCACTTTGGCCGTGTGCGACCGGTACACGTTCACTTTGTCTTATTCGGCTGGATCTTTATGGCTTTCGCTGGTGCCATGTGCTACATGACGCCGGCGCTGTGCAAGACAAAGCTGTGGAGCGAAAGACTCGGGACCTGGAACTGCTGGGCCTGGAACACTGGTATGCTGGTGGTGTTTCTCACGCTGATCAATGGCCTTACGACCGGCCGCGAGTATCAGGATCTGATCTGGCCGGTTGATATTTATGTGCTGCTGTTCATGTTGCTGCCACTGGCAATCAACATCTGGCTGACGATGCTGAACCGTACGACGGAAGGTTTGTACGTGACACTGTGGTTCTTCGGGGCCGCCTTGCTGTTCATTATTCTGACGTATTTTATCGGCGCCATTCCGGATTTCTTCCCGGTGACCGGGCTCAGTGAAGCGTATATGACCTGGTGGCATGCGCATAATGTTCTGGGTCTATGGATTACCCCGGTTTCGGCAGGCATTGCCTATTACATTATCCCCAAGATATCCGGTAATACGCTGTACAGTCACAAAATCGGACACTTGCATTTCTGGTCTATTATTGCGTTCTATTCGACACCTGGTGCGCACCACCTGATGGGGGCACCGATTCCGGAATGGCTGAAGTCTTTTGCCTCGGTCAGCGGCGTGCTCATTATGATCCCGGCGCTGGCCTTCGTAGTGAACATGCTGATGACCATGAAGGACAAGTGGTGGATGTTCACCAAGAATATTTCCTTGCAGTGGGCGCTCACCGGCGTGTTGTTTGCCATTCCGTTGAATATCCAGGGTGCGTTCCAGCAGACACGGACACTCAACTGGTACATCCACGGGACACACTGGATCGTCGCACATGCGCACCTTGCCCTGCTGGGTTTCTCCACCTTCATCGAGATAGGGGCGATCTACTACGGACTGCCGAAGCTGCTGAAGAAAAAACTCTACAGCATTAAGCTGGCGCGCATACATTTCTGGCTGACCGCCATCGGCTTCATGGGCTTCTGGATAGCCCTGACCGGTGCTGGCCTGGTTCAGGGAGCCGCAAAGGTCTATGAAATCCCGTATATCGAATCCGTTATCGCCACACATCCATACATGGTTGGTCGCGTGGTGTTTGGATTGATGATCATATTTGCGCAGCCGATCTTCCTGTACAACATGGTGATGACCGCCAGGTACGGGGAGAAAGAAGAGACCGTAGGAGCCCGTGCCACCGCACCGGCCACCGCCTGAACCCGAGGGAGGGAATAACATGCCTAAATATGTCGTGGGTACAGTTCTGGTGGTGATCGTAATTTTCACCTCTTTCGGGTTGACCATCATCGCCGGATCTACCTATATGAGTACGATTCCACCCAGCGAGTTGGCCAAGGAAAAAGAGGCTATATGGGGACATACCGGCTGGAATATTCATGACCCGCTTATGCAAGGTTGGGATGCGCCGACGCCGGCCGGCAAGGGCAAAACCATTTTCATCCGCGAAGGATGCTGGTGGTGTCACACCCTGTTGCCTGAGCAGACGCAGGACTGGACCTATTTCGGGGCGCCGCCGACCGCTGCGGACGTCCAGCTGGAGTCACCCAGTCTGTTCGGGTCCGACCGCAAGGCACCGGATCTTCTGCATATCGGCAGCCGTAACCGGGTCAAGGCCTGGCACTATGTGCACCATCGCAATCCGCGTGCAGTCACGCCGGGTTCGATCATGCCTGCCTTCACGTACCTGAGTGACGAAGACATGGATGCACTGGTCGCTTTTCTCGAAAGTTTGAAGTAACAATTTAACGAGGTGATGCTATGTCGGATTCAGATGACCCAATGGAAGATAAGGGCACCGCATTTGGACGCTTTTCTGACGAGGATTATGATGGAATCAAGGAGGGCAACGGCAAGATTCCGTGGTGGTTGATTATGATTGTCGCCATTACGGTTTTCGAGGCCTTTCTATGGACCTTCCCCTGGCCCGGTTACGGGCAGCGCTGGGACACGGTGACTACGACCTTTGTCAATGAAAGCCATACCCAGCCCTGGTGGGACTGGGGCTCTATGATGATTATGTTCCAGATAGTCGTCGTCATGAGTGGTATTGCAGCCGTAGTGTGGACGATCAATGTTAAAAATAAAAAGAAGCCTCGAAAATAGCAGTACAGATATCCCTGACACGGGAGCCTGACCGGGGTATGCTCCAGGCAGTATGGTTTTTACGGACAAGATATCGGTACTTATTTTTGCGCTCATCCTGCTCGCGGTGACTATTTTCCTGGTGATGTCTAAATACGTCATCGGGCCGCTCAGGAAACTCAAGATAGTGGAGCGTATTGTACTGGGAGCGAGCGCGGTGGGTGTGGTGCTGGTTATTGGTATGGCGGCGAGCGAGTTGTTGTTTCATGTGCTGTTCTGATCGTCGGGTCATTTACGGGTGAAACGCGGCGAAAAAATCATGTTCTCGCTGTCCGCCGTGCTGACAGTAATGGCAGTTCTGATGGTGGCCGGGCGTACTTCAAACAGTGATAAACCACGCCAGCCCAGAGATTACACCGAGTGGACCGAGGATGCGTTGCAGGGCTACCAACTCTACAAGCGGAAAGGGTGCAACAGTTGTCATCGTGTGCTGCGCATGGGAGAAAACGGTGTGGCGCCGGTACTGGACGGTGAGGGTACACGGCGAAGCAGGGAATGGCTGCGCGCCTACTTCGATAATCCGCCTTCCGTCGTGCCCGGTTCCGCTCACGATGGCAGCCTGGGCCCTGATTTTCGTATTCTGGACAGGGAAGAGCAGGAACTACTGGCCGCATTCATGGCCAGTCTGAAATCGAATCCGGGTTCCTCCAATTACCCG
>CAZWJB010000067.1:0-6560 GCA_964634485.1 uncultured Thiohalobacter sp.
GGATATATTCATCGGAATCATGAAGCGTTGCACTACAGGGCAGCGATCAGACTAGCTACTCAACCAGTGGATTACAAATCCTGGCGAACGACCCGGAAACCCAGGTTATCCAGTCGCACATCCGGCGGACGTTTGTCGCGACTGGCGCTGCGCAGCAGGTCAGCCGGGCTGCTATAACTGCCACCACGTACGACTCGCGAGGAACATTCGCCGGTTACAACGGCACTGCCGTCCAGCGGGGCGTCTGCATACCCGGACTGGTAGCAGTCCTGCACCCACTCCATCACATTGCCAGCCATGTCATGCAGTGCAAACGGACTCGCCGCATAGCTTCCAACCCGTGCCGTCTGGCTGCCCGACCACCGGCCACCACAATCGAAACAGTTAGCGTGGTTGTCACCGACCTCGTTCCCCCACCAGAAGCGTTTGCCACTGCCGGAGCGTGCAGCAAACTCCCATTCGGCCTCGGTCGGTAGACGGTAGTGGGCGCCGGTCTGCGCTGACAGCCACTGGGTATAGGCGACGGCATCCTGCCAGTTGACGTTGATTACCGGTCGCGTACCGCGCCCCCAGCCTTCGTCAGCCGGCCGTGCACGTCCCGTAGCCTGCACAAACCGCTCGTATTGTGCGAATGTCACTTCGTGCTTGCTGATTGCAAAGTGCGACAGGTTTACCCGGTGCTGTGGGCGCTCCTCAAAGCGCGGCGAGGTTGAACCACTACCCATGGTGAAACTGTCAGCCCGCAGTTTTACCAGCACAGGTGCAGCACTCCCGTCGGGCAAGGTATCCTGTAAAGTTCGCAATGGCTGTGCTATGACCTGTACCGGCGGCTCCACCCTGGCCTCCGGCTTATCGACCCGGGCTTGCTCCGCTTCTGCAGGCGTCTCCGCTGCGGATACCTCCGGGATTTCCGCTATAACCTGCTTGCCGGCTTGTACAGCCGGTGCAGCAGACATTCCCTTTGCGATAGGTGGAATTCTCTTCGGCGCCCTGGCCTTTGAAGGTACCGCATCGACTACTGGCGACACAGTTTCCGGCTGTGTTTCTTTTACCTCCCTGCCTGTCTTGCCCTGTTCAACCACCGACGTCTCTTCGTTCTCAAATGCCGGCGGATCGGGCAGGAGGTCTACACCTCCACCCTGTTGAGCATAAACGAACCACCAGGCACCCGAGGCCAGCACACCACCTACCAGCAGACCGGTCAACAGACCCTTCCAGCCACCTGATCTGCCATTTCCTGCGGGCACAGGTGATAAGCTGGCCTCATCCTCTTCAAGCAGCACACCCGCCTGGTCAATATCCTCATCATCCTCGCCACGGGCTTCGAAATCGGGCGCCAGCAAAGCAGACGCCCCCGGGTCATTTTCGTCCAGTGACGGGATATGTCCTGCCTGTACATCCGGTGAATTCCCGGAACGTGCGTGGCTCAGCTCGTCCTGCAGCTGCTCCACCTTTCGCTGTAAACCGGAAACCTGTGCCTCGGTCTGCGTGCGCAAGCGCACCGCAAGCTCGGCATTCTGCCTGGCCTGTTCCAGCTCTTCATCCAGTGCAGCGTCACTGTCTGCCGCCACCTGCATGTCCACCAGGCTGCGCGTAACCTCGGCTTCCGCACGCAACTGGTCCACTTCCTTGCACGACTGCTGCCTGGCTTCCTGCGCCTCTGCAAGCGCCTGTTCCAGTTGTTGCACGTTGTCCTGCAGCGCCTGCAATTTGCCGGCACTATTGTCAGACTCAGTGCGCGTCGTCCTGATTGCCTGGCGTAGTTCCTCTAGCTCCTGATTCTGTACCGTCAGCCGCTCCTGACTCTCGTTGCGCTCAGCGCTGACTGCAGCCAGCTCGTCACGCAATGTCTGTTGCGCCTGCCGCTCGCTATCAAGCCGGACTGCCATTTCTTCGTTAGCGACCTGATTGGAATCTATCAGCTGCTGCTCCGCCTCGCGGGCACTCTGCTGCGCCTGTAGAAGCTGTTGGGCAAGTTTTTCCGTTTCTGCCTGTTCATTCTCGAGCTGTGCGCTGCGCTCACCCAGCTGGATCTCCAGATCGTCACGCAGGCGCCCCCCCGCCTTGAGCTGTTGCTGAAGTGCTTCCAGCTCGGCCGCCAGGGCAGCGCTGGAATCGCCGGCAGCCCCTTGCAGTTCCTTTTGCAGCCGAAGAACTTCAGTTTCGTGATCGTGTCGTGCGCGTTCCAGGTTACGTTCAGCCTTGCGCAGCGTCTCCAGCAAACGCCTGTGTTCGCGCTGGACGTTATCGCGCTCGTCCTGGGCACGCGCCATGGCTTCGCGCACACTGGCGACATCTGATTCATGCTCCCTGGCAGCCTCTTGCAGTCTTGAATCCAGCTCTGCTGTGCGCATTTCGGCGACTGCGGCCTGCTCGCTCGCCTGCTGCAGCTGCTTGCGGGCATCTTCGGCGTCTGCCCTGGATTGCTCCAGATCCTTCTGCAACCGCCTTGATCCGTCCTCACCCGACTGTAACGACTGCTGGACCTGCTGTTCACGTTCGTTAGCGACATCCAGTTGCGTCTGCAATGCGGCCAGTTGTTCCCTGAGCTCATCCCTTTCCGTGGAAACCCCGGTTTGCGTCCGCTCCAGATCATCCGCTGCCTGTTGCTGTGCCTGCTCGAGCTGTGCCTGCAGCTCCTGTTCGCACTCACCGGCCTGTTGCAAAGACTGCTCGTATTCCTGCAGTCTCTGTTCGCTGGCTGCCAGTTGTGCTTCCAGCTCCGCGCTCTTTGTCTGCCCGGATTCGGCACGTGCAACATCCGTTTCATTCTGCTGTTCCAGTTCCCTGTGACGAGCCTCCAGCTCGCTGAATTGCTGCTGCAAGGATGCCCGCTGGCTCTTTTCGTCTTCCAGCGCCTGCCGCAGTGCATCAAGCTGTTCACCGGTTTCAGCCTGGTTATTCTGCTGATCCTGAAGCACCGTCAGGCGTTGCCGGGCGTCCTCCAGCTCCTTAACCGCCGCATCCCGCTCACCGGCGACCGCACTTGTACGCTGCCCGAGTTGCTGGTAGTCCTCACGTACTCTGCCAAGTTCCTGTTCGTACTCGCGAAGCTGGCTTTCATGTTCCTGTTGTTGCCGGTCCAGGCGTTTTGCCATCTGCCCCAGCTCATTGCTCAAGGCATCGCCGCGTCCATCCGACGACTTTTGCAGCTGTGACAGGGTGTCGCGCAAACGAGTGAACTCATCCTGTATCAGTGTATTTTCATTCTGTAACGACTCAAAGCGACGCTGTCCTGATTCCTGACCCTGCCTGGCGGTATCCAGCTCTGCCTGAAGCCGGTTCTTTTCCTGCTCAACGCTTTGTGATTGTTGCCTGAGCTGCAGCTGCTGCTCCTGCAACTCAGCCTGTAGTCCTGCAATGTCCTGTTTGGCCTGTGCGGCCGCTGACTGCCCGTTTCTTTGCCGGCTTTGCGCCTCGCTCAGCATGGTTTTTGTTGTTTCGAGCTGTTTGCTGACCTCATCCAGTTGCTGTTGAAGTGCGATTTTTTCGTTTTCTGCCACAGCGATCTTGTCGATCAGTACGCTGTCAGCGGAGCCTTTGGTGCTGTCCGCCGGCTCGTTTCTTACGCTTTCAGCCTGTGGATCGCTATCCGCGTCAAAGGGGATGATCTCGGCGTCTGTTGCCGCAGGCGCGTCGGAAACTGCGGAGCGTTTACCCGTCAACACCTTGTCCGGTACGTCCATCATCCCGTTTTTCAGGGCATAGGCGTTCAAGCCTCTCTGGCTCAGGACAAAGGCAGCAGTAGAACTGCGCCTTCCGGTATCACAACACACAATATAGGTGGTAGCGGAATCCAGCTCAGTGCATTGATCCCGCATTGCCGACAACGGCAGGTTGGTGCTGCCTTTAATGGCCTGGTTCCCGAATTCACCGGGCAGACGCACATCCAGCCACTGTGCACCGTCCCTGACCAGTTTTTGCGCTTCGGCAAAATCCACTTCATTTACCAGAGGCTCGCGCAGCAGCTCGTTAAAATCATCCTTGGAGAGCCGCATCAGGGAGCCGTCAGTGACCATCATCACCGATGCATTGCGCCTGGTTCCGGCTACCAGTGCGTCTTCGCCAAAACACGCACCTTCCCCCAGTTCCGCCAACAGTACTTCCTTGCCACGCGCCGAGGCCTTGCGGGTTACCGCCAGACGGCCCTTTTTGACGATATAAAAGTAATCACCCTCTTCATCCTGGTGAACGATGCGATCACCGGCACTGGCATCGATTGATTCAAGACGCATCAGCAGCTGGTGAATATTCGCGGGAGGCAATTGCAGGAATGCCTGTGACTGCAACATACGGGTCATCCAGTCATCGTCGTCCTGGGCGCCGATCTCGACCACGTCATAACCCGCCGATTCATCCCAGGTAAGCAATACATCGAGCAGACTCGAGTCAATGCGCGCTACAGTGACTTTTCCGGCAGCCCGCGCAGACAGTTGACGGGGCTGTTTATGGGCCAGAGGATGATGGGATGCTTCGGTTCCGGCGCGCACTGTACTGACGATATCACGCCCCTTGCCGACCAGTTCGACTGTACCCTGCAGCAGATACACAGACTGGTAGTCGCGATCACCGCTTTTGAACAGGTAGCGTCCGGAACGCACTTCCTCGATTACCGCTTTCCGGGTGACCTCCTCGACGTGTGCGGCCGACAGCGCGTTGATGGGGACAAAGTCCCGTAACATATTCTTATTAATGAGGTATTTTGCCGCTCCCATGGTCTTCTGGTCCGTCCGATCTGATAGTCTGAATACGCTTTCACGACACCCGAACAGGGGCCGGCGCGGTGTCCTGCCACGCTCCACTGCTATCGGCCATTCAGATCAAAATCTTAGCTATCCAATCCATAGCAACTGTGCGAACCGGCTCACGATTTTTCTGTTGTTCCGGAAGCCGGCAGGTATCCGCCACGACGTGCCGGATACCTGCCTTGCCGGGACAATTAATGCGCCGGCTGCCAGCTGTATTTTCGCTGTGTGTTTTTTGTTCGGTTAACGAAACCGGATGCGCTCGTGGACATGGATGGAGCTGACCAACCAGTCGCTACTGTACTTTTAGCACTCTGCTTTTCCACAGGTTGTCGCAAGTCACCGCTTGTCACAATCAGCGCTTACCTCACACAGGGATAACATCTGACACTGTTTTTTACATGCATTAACGAAGCCACTCTCATTTGAGACTTAAAAAACAGGCTTAAATTGCATAAAGGGGTTTCACTTTTTTTTCTTTGTGCTATCTTTGCGCGGTCACGTCCCAGACAACTACTGTAAGGAGCATATTGAATGGCCGTAAAGAAAAAGACTGCCAAAAAGACCGCCAAGAAAAAGGTTGCTGCAAAGGCGGTTAAAAAACCTACCACCAAGGCTGAAACATTTACCTATATCGCTGACAAGACCGGCCTGACCAAAAAAGATGTTGGTGCTGTATTCGAATCTCTCAACGCACTGATCAAGCGCGACATCAAGCGCAGTGGCCCCGGCGTATATACCGTGCCTGGCCTGATGAAAATCAAGGTTGTCCGCAAACCGGCCACCAAGACGCGCAAGGGGGTAAACCCCTTCACCGGCGAAGCCATGACCTTCAAGGCCAAACCGGCACGCAATGTAGTCAAGGTACTGGCGCTGAAAGCGCTAAAAGACATGGTCTAACCGGATATCAGACCTGTTTCTGGCAAAAGGCAGCCACCTGGCTGCCTTTTTTTATGGCTTGTCGCCCAACACCCTGTGCTTGGCACGAATGAAGTCCCTGTGCGGCACATGCAGCAACTCCGTAATCTTGCGCACGGCTGCCTCTTCATAGCGATCCAGACGGCCATCTGCATAAGCCACCTGCCACAGCATTTCCACTAACTCTACTTTTTCTTCAACAGAAAAATTCTGATTAATCAGACCGGTAAACTGGTACAGCGAGACGGATTCGGCCGCTTCACAGTCCGCCAGTTCCGCCAGCTCACGGGTTTCGCTGTCACTCAGGGAAAAGCTGTTGCGCAGCGCCTGCTCCAGCATAGCGCGCTCATCCGGGTGTTCATCGTGGTCAGCGCGCAGCACTTCGAACAGCAACGCGGCAGTCGCCAGCTGCAGTCCGTGCTCATCCGGGCCGGCGCTCGTATCCGGCTCGATTTTAAGGCGGAAGAATTCCTGAATAGCGGCTAACACAGGGTGGCCAATGCTATCACCCGACAGAAGGGAAAGCGCGCTTTCCACTCTGCCAGCATCGGGCAGCGGCGAAAATCACCAACAGCAACAACAACGGATCAAAGCGCGAAGCCGTAGCTGCTGCAACGGTACAGCCACTACCGCTGTTATTCGCTTTGATACCCAGTACTGACGTCGGATCTGCGGCACCCGCCAATGCGGCGTCGGCATCCAGGATTCCGGTCCCGCACGAGCTGGTATCACAACTTGCATCCGGGAATGCGCGCGTTGTCCGTCGCAATATCTCCTGGACATCGCCGGAAGTGAGTGAACTGTTTACCGCCAGCATAAGCGATGCGACAGCAGAGACCTGGGCCGTGGAAAAACTGGTGCCCGCGATTCTCCTGGTAGTACTACCCAGCGGATCAG
>CAZWJB010000068.1:0-6375 GCA_964634485.1 uncultured Thiohalobacter sp.
GCGGCTGTCAATGGAGATCATCAGCGTGGATTCTGCGCTGGTGTATCGCGGCATGAATATCGGTACCGCCAAACCGGATGCCGACACCCTGCGCGCAGCTCCGCACCGGCTGATCGATATCCTCGATCCTGCAGAAACCTATTCCGCAGCGGAGTTTCGCAAGGATGCGCTGCGTGAAATGGAAGACATCTGTCGGCGCGGTCATACGCCATTGCTGGCAGGCGGCAGCATGCTGTACTTCCGAGCCCTGGAACAGGGTTTGTCCGAGCTTCCCGCTGCAGATGCCGGCGTACGGGAGCAGCTCGAGGCCGAAGCGCAGGATAGAGGCTGGGCGGTCATGCACGAACGCCTGGCTGGCATCGATCCGGCATCGGCCGCGCGTATTCACCCCAATGACCCGCAGCGTATCCAGCGGGCGCTGGAGGTCTACGAACTGACGGGTGCTCCACTGAGCGAACTTTGCGCAGCGGAGCGGAAAGCCCCGCCGGGCTACCGGTTTCTGAAAATCATACTGGCGCCGGAGGATCGCGCGCTGCTGCATGAACGCATCCGGCAACGCTTCGACCTCATGCTGGAGCAGGGGTTTCTCGACGAAGTCCGGGCACTGCATGGACGTGGCGACCTGAATCCTGATCTGCCGTCCATGCGTGCGGTCGGCTATCGTCAGGCCTGGGACTACCTGAACGGGAAACTATCTGCCGATGAGTGGGTCGAACGGGCTGTAATCGCCACCCGGCAGTATGCCAGGCGGCAGATGACGTGGTTGCGCAGTGAGCCTGATTGTCATTGGGTTGACTCGTTCGGACAGAACCCGCTCGCTGAGGTCCTCGAACTCGTGCACAGGGCTGGCGCAGCAGCCAGTTGAATGTGCTATAGTTTTGCGGGTACGGAAGAATCATGCCGTAAATTGTATACGGATTACAAACTTGCGCTCGCCTGAGGAAATAAAATGGTCGGGGCAGGAGAACAAACTTGGCGCACGTTACTAGAAAAAGGAGAAACGACATGGCCAGAGGACAATCGTTGCAAGAACCCTTCCTGAATGCGCTGCGTAAAGAACGTATTCCGGTGGCTATTTACCTGGTGAATGGCATTAAATTACAAGGCCAGATCGAGTCCTTTGATCAATTTGTAGTGTTGTTGAAAAACAGTGTCAGTCAGATGGTATACAAGCATGCCATCTCTACCGTAGTACCGGCGCGCAACGTTCGCCTGGCGAGTGGTGATGAAGAAAGCAACAGCAGCGATCCCGGTAACGCCTGAATTTGATGTTTCGGGCCGGAGTCGGGTTACCGGCCCGGCTCAGGTTTATCCAGGATATGTTTGAACGCCCTCAAAGCGGCGAAAGCGCGATTCTCGTTCATGTCGATTTTCCCGGTGAATCCGAACCCGAAGACCTGCTCGAATTTTCCGACCTGGCAATTTCGGCGGGCGCAGTGCCGCTGGCAACGGTTACCGCCAGCCGCAATGCGCCGGACGCGCGTTTTTTTGTAGGCTCGGGCAAGGCCGAGGAAATTCGTGCTCTGGTGGATGCGGAGCAGGCGGAGCTGGTGATTTTCAATCACGAACTCAGTCCCAGTCAGGAACGTAATCTCGAAAAGCTGCTGCAGGCCCGGGTGCTGGACCGAACCGGGTTGATACTGGATATTTTTGCCCAGCGCGCACGTTCCTTTGAAGGTAAATTACAGGTCGAGCTCGCCCAGCTCAGACACCTGTCGACCCGCCTGATCCGTGGCTGGACCCATCTGGAGCGTCAGAAGGGCGGTATCGGTCTGCGTGGACCGGGTGAAACCCAGCTCGAAACCGACCGGCGCCTGCTGGGTCAACGCATCAAGCAGATTAACAGGCGGCTGGAGAAGGTGCGCGGACAGCGTGCCCAGGGGCGTCGGGCGCGAGAACGCGCCGAAGTGCCGACGGTATCGCTGGTCGGCTATACCAATGCCGGGAAATCCACCCTTTTTAACCGCCTGTGTACTGCCGAGGTGTATACGGCCGACCAGTTATTCGCGACTCTGGATCCGACCTTGCGGCGTTTCGAATTGCCGGGTTTCGGTCCGGTGGTACTGGCTGATACCGTGGGATTTGTACGCAAGCTGCCACACGAACTGGTGGCGGCGTTCCGTTCCACGCTGGAAGAGACGCTGGAAGCCGATTTGCTGTTGCACGTGATCGATGCCCACGATCCGGAACGGCAGACACGCATTGAACAGGTCAACGAGGTTCTGGAAGCCATCGGCGCCGACCGGGTGCCGCAGATCCTTGTGTTCAATAAGATCGACCTGAGTGCCGAACCTGCGCACCTGCTGCGCGACGAGCAAGGGCGCGTGACCCGCTTGTGGTGTTCTGCCGTGAGTGGTGAGGGTATCGACTTGCTGGCAAAGGCGCTGGGTGAGTTCTTTCTCTCGGACCAGGTACAGGGCTGGTTACAGCTGCCTGCCGCTGCGGGACGGTTGCGGGCTGCCATCTACCAGACCGGTAAAATCGTACAGGATATCCCGGATGAGTCCGGTGGTTGCTGGCTGGAAGTGTGTATCAGCGAACGCGAACTCCAGGTCCTGTACCGGCGCGAGGGTCAAAAATTTGTCCTGCATAGCAGCCGCGAGGCGGTTTCTGTTGCGGGCGGGGCCCAAGCTCCCTAGAATCCCCCTCTTTGGTTTTATAATCAGTATTTTTCTACTTACGGAGTCACACATGGCCTGGAACGAGCCTGGCGGCGGTAATAACAAGGATCCCTGGGGTGGTGGACGCGGTGACCAGGGCCCACCGGATCTGGATGAGGTCGTGCGCAAAATGCAGGACAAGCTCGGCGGGTTATTCGGCGGCGGCAAGAAACGTGGCGGTAGCGGCGGTGGCAGCAGTGGCTTCCGTTTTGCCAGCTTTGGATTGATCGGCGGCATTGCGGTGGTGGTCTGGTTGTTTTCCGGTATTTATATTGTCGATGCCGGCAAGCAGGGTGTGGTGTTGCGCTTCGGTGCCTACAGTCAGGCGACCATGCCTGGTCCGCACTGGCGCATCCCTTATCCCTTCGACCAGGTAGAGATTGTCGATGTCGAACAGCGGCGCTTCGTGGAAATCGGCTATCGCTCCGGGAGTACCGGACAGGCTTCGGTCGCGGTGCCGCGTGAAGCGCTCATGCTTACCAAGGATGAAAACATCGTCAACATACAGCTGGCGGTGCAGTATCAGGTGAGTGATCCGCGCAATTATCTGTTCAATACACGCGATCCCAACGCTGTTCTGAAACAGGCTGCGGAAAGCGCCATCAGAGAGGTTATAGGTACCAGCGAAATGGATTTTGTCCTGAAAGAGGGACGTGCCGAGGTAGTCGGCAGGACCCGGGAAGTGATGCAGAAAACACTGGATTCCTATGATGCCGGCCTGCTGGTTTCCGATGTGAACCTGCAGGATGCGCAACCGCCGGAAGAAGTGCAGGCAGCATTCTCGGATGCCATCAAGGCGCGTGAGGACAAGGAGCGTTTCAAGAATGAAGCTGAAGCGTATGCCAACGATATTATTCCGAAAGCGCGCGGTGGCGCGGCACGCCAGATGCAGGAGGCGGAAGGTTACAAGGAGTCACTGATTGCCAAGGCTGAAGGTGAAGCCAGCCGTTTCAGCCAGCTGCTGAAGGAATACAAAAAAGCGCCACAGGTTACGCGCAAACGTTTATACCTCGAGACCATGGAATCGGTGCTTGGAAAAACCGGTAAAGTGATTATCGATAGCGAAAACGCCAGCAACCTGTTGTACCTGCCGCTTGATCAACTCATGAAGCAGTCATCCGGGGCACGACGCCCTCCCGCTGCGGGCAGTTCGAATAATGGTGCGCAATCCGGCTCGGCTCAAGGGCAGCCGGTCCGTCCATCACGCAAAACACGGGAGACTCGCTGATGGCTAATGCAAAAGGTTTTATGCTGGCTGTTGCGCTGGTGGTCCTGGTCACCGGTGCTTTTTCCATGTACCAGGTGGCGGAATGGGAAAAAGCCATGCTGTTTCGGTTGGGTGAGATCGTAAAGACCGACGTGCAGCCTGGTCTGCACTTCAAATTCCCCTTTGTCAACAACGTGCGCAAGTTTGACGGCCGTATTCTGACGCTGGATGTAGAGCCCGAGCGCTTTCTGACCGCGGAGAAGAAAAACGTCATCGTGGATTCGTTCGTGATGTGGCGTATTCATGATGTTAAACGTTTCTATACGGCGGTGCTGGGTGATGAACGCAATGCCCGCCAGCGGCTGGAGCAGATTATCAAGGATGCGATGCGCGGCGAGTTCAGCAAGCGTACGGTCAACGAGGTGGTCTCGGGTGACCGCGATACCATGATGAAGGAGCTGACGACTGATGCCAACGAGCAAGCCAGCCAGATCGGCATCTCTATTGTTGACGTGCGGGTCAAACGTGTGGATCTGCCTTCCGAGGTCAGCAACTCGGTCTACCGGCGCATGCAGGCGGAACGTTCGCGGGTCGCCAAGGAGTTCCGCTCGCAGGGTATGGAGGCAGCGGAAAGAATTCGTGCCGATGCCGATCGCCAGCGCCAGGTGTTGATCGCCAACGCTTATCGCGATGCCGAGCAGCTGCGTGGTGAGGGAGATGCAGTTGCCGCGGAAACCTATGCTGAGGCCTACGGCAGGGATGAGGAATTCTATGCATTTTATCGTAGCCTGCAGGCGTACCAGGTAAGTTTTGACGGCGGCAATAATATGCTGCTGCTGGAGCCTGACAGCGAATTTTTCGAGTACTTTAACGAAGCCAGGGGCAAGCAATAGGACGACTCCGCGTGCGCAGATCAAGCCCGGGCGATGGACGATCGCCCGGCTTTTTTTTGCGCCGCACGGGCCGGGGGAAAGCACTGAATGTGGAATGATTTATGGATAGCAGTGGCGCTGTTACTGGTACTTGAAGGCATAGTACCGTTCCTGAGTCCCGACGCGGTAAGGCGAATGATGGCAGCAATGGCGCAGATGGATGATCGCAGCATGCGCATTGCTGGCCTGGTGAGCATGCTGGCGGGTCTGGGCCTGCTCTATCTGGTGCACTAAGGCAGTGTGGCTAAATGACAGGTAAAAATCGCTGGCTATTGCCGGAAGGCATTGAAGATCTGCTGCCCGACCAGGCTATGCAGCTGGAACTGTTGCGCCGCGAAATACTGGACCTGTACCGGAGTTGGGGTTACGAGCTGATCCTGCCGCCCTTTATCGAATACCTGGATTCCCTGTTGACGGGTAGCGGCCACGACCTGGACCTGCAGACATTCAAATTGATCGATCAGCTTTCCGGGCGTTTGCTGGGGTTGCGTGCTGATATGACGCCGCAAGCTGCGCGTATCGATGCACACCGCCTGCAACGTGACGCGCCCAGCCGCCTGTGTTACCTGGGTACTGTGTTACGTACCCGGCCCGATGGCTTTGACGGGTCACGCAGCCCGATGCAGGTTGGCGCCGAGTTGTTCGGGCACGCGGGTGCGGAGAGCGATGTAGAGATTCTCGAGCTGATGGTGGCTACCCTGGCGCTGACAGGTATCGAAGATATTTATCTGGATCTCGGGCATGTCGGGATCTATCGTGGGCTGGCGCGTGATGCCGGCCTGGATGAAGAGCAGGAAGCGCTGCTGTTCGATGCCCTGCAACGCAAGGCGCTGCCGGAAATCAAACTATTTATGACCGGTCTGGACCTGTCAACGGCGCAGCGCGAACGGCTGGCCGGTCTGGCAACCCTGAACGGTGGCACCGAGGTGCTCGAAAAGGCGCAGGCCCTGCTTCAGGGTAGTGGAGAGGCTGTACGGTCTTCGCTGGAGGACCTGATCAGGATTGCGCGCCTCGCCCAACGGCGCCTGCCTGATACATCACTGCATTTTGACCTTGCGGAACTGCGTGGTTACCAGTACCAGACCGGTGTGGTATTCGCAGCCTTTGTCGCTGATCGCGGCCAGGAAATCGCGAGGGGTGGACGTTACGACGAGATCGGCAAAGTGTTCGGCCGCGCCAGACCTGCGACCGGCTTCAGTACGGACTTGCGGATTCTGATGCGGCTCGGCAAGCGCGACTGGCTGCCACCAGCGGCAGCAATACTGGCGCCCGCCGAGGATGATGTTGCGCTTGCTGACAAGGTGAGGGACCTGCGCACGCAGGGAGAACGTGTTGTGCAGCAGCTACCGGGCCAGGCGGGCAGTGTCGGCGAGACGGGTTGTGACCGGGTGTTGCGCTGGAGCGGATCGGAGTGGGTGGTGGAGTGCTCGCAATGACGGGCTTGCTCGAATTAATCAGAGATTCCTTAACATTAGTAACAGGTGTTGGTTTGTGCTGATTGTTTCCAGGCGGTGGAATTGTTGACAGGATAAATTTCGGATGGGCAAGAACGTCGTAGTAATAGGCACCCAGTGGG
>CAZWJB010000069.1:0-4199 GCA_964634485.1 uncultured Thiohalobacter sp.
ATATTTCATCAAATGCCTTGACCATCCTCTCACGCATGCCAATCAGAACTTCCGTATCAGGCCCCAACTGAAACATAGTCCTAATTGACAGAAAGGCGAAGCACCGCTTCATTCTGGTCAATGAAAAACTGGAAATGCTTCAGGAAATTCATACCCAGCAAGCCGTCGATAGCTGAACCGCCACCCAGGTCCAGTACACCGACTTCGAGCTGACTGACCTGCCAGTCCCCCACCGAAAGAGCATCGAGTTTATAAACAGGCGCCCGCACCGGGCCGTTTGCGGTATTAAAGACACCGCTCCTGCCGGTGTTTTGATAGCGGATACCACGCTGCTCAAGCACATCGGGTGTGAATATTGTCAAGGACGCACCGGTGTCGATAAGCAGCCGTATACTCTGACCATTGGCCGGTGTTGCATCGACAATAAAATGATTCCCGCTGCGGTGTAAGGGTATGCCGACAACCTCTGCCACAGAAATCTCTGGCTCTGCGTTCTGCGCCCCGACCAACTCAGGATCCAGCTCCGAGAGCATTGCCTGTGCCTGTACGCCTACATCAGGGTCCTGTGAGACCAACAGTAATGAACGACGGGCAGCCTCTTTGTTGTCAAGCGCCAGCTGCGTTACGGCGAGCCCCATGAACCAGGGGGCATGGTCGGGTTCCAGCTGGGTGAGGTGCTGGTACAACGCCAGCAACGCGTTTTGATCGTTGCTGCGCTTCATTGACTGGGTCAGTTCAGCCACAATGGATCGAATACGCCTGGTTATTCGCTGCAACATAGCCAGGCGATAAGCGTACCCCCGGGCTTCATAGAGCTGATCGATCGCCGCATGAAAGTCTTCCTGACCCCGGTACGCCGCTGCCAACAGGACTCGCGCCTCCACATCACGGTATGCGGCGATCAGGAAAGCTTGTAACAACTGCTCTGCCAAACTGAAACGACGATCGGCAATGAGCAGGCGGGCGTGAGACAGAATTTGAGTTCTGGCATCTGCCACCGCTACTTCGTCCGCGTGAACCTGTAATGATTCATAGCGTTCCAATACGGCTTCAAATTCATTGCGCTGCAACAGGTTCGCCATGTTATCCACCTGACCAGGCGCCGTCAGCGTGAGATTTGCTGCCGGTTCTTCAGGATTAACGGGGTTCGACGGAGCGGGGACAACAGGCTGTGCAGACTGTATCGGTTCTGCACCCCGATAAGTGTATGTATACCAGCCCAGACCCCAGCCGGCCATGAAAATCAGTAAACCGACTATAAGTTTATGCATGCCTGGTGGTACCTGTTATGAGGAAACAGCACTTTCCCTCCGAAATACTGCCTGAGAACCGGCCTGGCGGCTACTTCCCGGGAGAAATAATCACGGGTATGTGAATATAATGCTACCGGGCTCTTTAAAGCTTATGCCGACAAACCCGTGAAAGAAACAATGACCAGCTTCATAATCATCATCGTGTCCAGCCTGTTGCTGCTGAACGTCTGGATGTATTTCCAGCAACCGCACATGATTTTTTATCCCGTACGCGAACTGTATCAAACGCCGGCGGACTGGGGCCTCGACTATGAAGATGTCACCCTCAACACGGCGGATAACGTCCAGCTGCATGGCTGGTATATCCCTTATCAGCAGTCAAAACAGGTACTGCTGTTTTTTCATGGCAATGCGGGCAATATCGCATACCGTCGTGATTCAATAGAGGTCTTCCATCGCCTTGGCCTGAATGTCTTTATTATTGACTATAGAGGTTATGGAAAAAGCGGGGGCAAACCATCCGAACAGGGCCTTTACCAGGATGCATCGGCGGCCTGGCGTTATCTCACCGACGAAAAAGGCTTTTCCGGTAACCAGATCCTGATATTCGGACGTTCCCTGGGAGGTGCCGTTGCAGCCAGGTTGGCATCCGGGGTTCAGGCACGCGGACTGATACTGGAATCCACTTTCAGCTCTGCACGGGACTTTGCCAGAGCAGCATTCCCGGTTTTATCACGCCTGGTGTTAACACGTTATGACTTCCATACCACAGAGAATATCCAGCGCGTGAATTACCCAGTGCTCGTACTGCATAGCCCGGATGACGAGATCATGCCATTTCGCCTTGGGGAGAAAGTCTACCAGTCAGCGCATCAACCAAAGCGCTTTGTACGACTGCAGGGTGATCACAATAACGGCTTTCTGCAAAGTCAGCCGGGATATGAACAGGAACTCGCTGGCTGGCTGCAGGCGATGCAATAATATTCCTTAATTATCATATTATTACAATATCTTTCAAAAAGCCCCATAGCTATCCGATACAACAGGTATGGGCAACCACACCCCCTACCCGGGCTTCCGGACAATAGACGGCGGTCACCCGCTAAGGCAAGCGGTACCTGACGGTTTCGTCAACTATGCTGCCCGCAAAAAACCCGGCGGTGAGGTGTTCTTTTTCAACTTTGCCCTGGCCAGGGAAATGGGCCTGATTCCCGCAAGCCATCCGGACACACTCAACAGGAAACTTTGCCAAACCATACTGGATACATTCAGCCTGCAGATCATCAACGAATACGATGTTATTCATAAAACCAGGATTCCGAAACAAGACATCCTGACCAACGAGTACATGGCAACGCGTTACCTGCAGTTGCAGCACGCGGATAAAAAGGGCGGGAATTCGGGCGACGGTCGTTCGATATGGAACGGCTGTTTCACAGACCTTCGAGCCGGGAAAAAAACAAGCTGGGATATATCGAGTTGCGGAACCGGGGCCACGCGACTGAGTCCGGCCACCTCACACGAGGGCCGCTTCATCAAAACGGGTGACCCGGCTGTTTCCTATGGTTGCGGGCGCGCTGATCTCACAGAAGGCGTAGGTGCTGCAATCAACAGCGAAATCTTTCACCACAACAATATCCCCACTGAACGCATCCTGGCGATCATCGCTTTCAGGGACAACAGCTCGATCAACGTCCGCGCATCCCGCAATCTGTTGAGACCCGCCCATTTCTTCCATCACATTAAACAGAATAACTATCAGGGCCTGAAAGGTGCCGTTGATTGCTATATCGCCCGCCAGACAAGCAATGGCGACTGGCCGAGAGTCCCGAAAACCGCGCATCGATACCAAACTTTTCTCGAACGAATAGCCACCCGTTTCGGCAGGGCTGCAGCCGTATTCGAGATGGAGTATATCTTCTGCTGGATGGACTGGGACGGCGACAACATACTGGCCGATGGTGGCATCATCGATTTTGGCTCTGTCCGGCAATTCGGGCTATTCCATTCCGAGTATCGCTATGATGATGTCGACCGCTATTCAACGACCATTTCCGAACAGAAAAACAAGGCCCGGTATATAGTTCAAACGTTCGCACAGATTGCGGACTTCCTTGCTACGGGCCGCAAGAAACCGATCCGGAATTTCAGACAGGATCCTTCCCTGAAGATATTCTCGCAGACCTATGAGCGGACCAGGGATGAACTGATGGTGTACAAAACGGGCTTCGATCAAAAGCAGATCCGCTCTCTGATGAATGATTATCAAAGCAGCACTGTCATACGATCTTTCCGAAACCTGTGCCGCTATTTTGAAAAAGCCAAATCCGGAAGAGGCTCGCACAGCGTGGGCGATGGAATCACCCGGGACGCTATATTCTGCCTGCGCGATATACTGAGGGAATTACCCACCATTTACTTGACCAATGATGCCACATCCATCCCCCCAGGGACGTTCATCAACATCATTAAATCCAACTATGCAAGCAAAAATGACCTGGCGCTGACGTCCGGACGAAGGGAAAAGATCAGGCAGTTTCAACTGGTTTACAAAAAGCTGGTAGACAGCGCCGTCCGCATCACAGGATCGAACAGACAGAAAATACTTCAAAAAATGGCTTCCCGCTCGAGCCTGATAAACCGTTACGATCGCGCTACCGGCGATGCTCTCATATATGTAACCGACCAGCTGATCAAGAATAAACGCAAATTCACATCCACAGAACTAAGCCGCATTATCCACTCGTTCGTGGAACAGCAGATTCTCCGGCCTGAATATTTCGAACAGGGCTCTGCTTCCAGAACCAGAATGGATGGCGTGGAATCAAAGCAGTTGATGAAAGCCATGCTCAAGATGGTAGAAGTGTATCGCGAAGGCATCTGAATGACTGTTTAAGAAAATTCCAGCCAGCCTCTATGCCCGATAACAGCAAAAGAGAATGGCCG
>CAZWJB010000069.1:4299-6365 GCA_964634485.1 uncultured Thiohalobacter sp.
CCCCCCCGTAGCTACCACATCAAATCATCGGGAACCCTGTAATCCGCGTAGGAATCATCATCCCCATCCTCCGGTTGGGATTCCGCATTACTGACAATGCAGGATTCATCGCGAAGCTTTATTTTCTCTGCCACAACGGATGGAATCACCTCGTACCCGGCATCAAACCTTACGATGGCAAGAAGCCCGCGCGCCAGCTTGTCATGGATCTCGCCCGAGACAAAGAGCTTCTTGATCGCAGTACCATCCTGAAAGTTATAACCCGTCTCACCGTCGTCCCGCGGCAAGCGATTCATCTCGACCAATTGACGAATCTGCGCCTGAACCGCCTTGCGCTCGACCACTTCCTTTTGCCGGCGATTGAGTTCGCGGTCGCGAGCCGCCTTCTCTGCTGCTATCCGCCGGGCAGACTCCGCGACCTCACCAACAACATCGTCCCTGTTCTTTTTCCCCGCTTTCTGCTGTTTGTGCCTGGACTTTTTCGCCTTGTTGAGCTTGTCCTTGTTTACCAGGCCCGCTTTAAGGAGCTGATCACCAAATGTATTCGCCATCGGACTTACCTTCACAATCCAGTCATTCTACAAACCATCATGCTCATTCTAACCCGGCGCCTGCTCATAATGGAGGCCCTGCCCATCGCCCCAGGAAACCAGGCGCCTCAGCCTTCGAAACCCGCGAGAGCGCTTGCATAAACGAGAAAGAGATACGCTCTATAGGGTGCCCGCTACTGATATCGTTCAGCATGCCCAGCCAGAGGTGCGCTGTCATTTCCGCATCCGCGAGCGCCCGGTGAAATGTACCATCGCCGGGAAGGCGATTGAACTCCACCAGTGTGCCGAGCTTGTGGTTTGGCGCATCCGGATACACACGCCGCGCGGCCAGCATAGAGCAGGCAAACTCCCCTTTATAGTTCCTGCTTATACGACAGCACTCAGCATCCAGGAAGCGTCGATCAAATGACGCATTGTGCGCGACTAAATTACTGTCACCGATAAAGTCGGTAAATTCGTCCATTACCTCTTCACAGGGCGGTGCCTGCTTCAACATCGTATTGGTGATGCCGGTATAGTCCTCTATAAATCCATTCACCCGTATTCCCGGATTCATCAGACACTGAAACCTGTCTACAACTACACCCCCTTCCAGTTTCACGGCACCGACTTCAATAGCACGATCTCCGTAATCGGGAGACATACCTGTAGTCTCGAAATCGACAACGATAACGGTATCCGCGTTAGTGTTACGACACTTAATCATTGTCCAGTTGCGGATAACGCCACGAGTGAAGGACCGCGGATGAACCGGCAGTTGAAGTACGCAGCCTGCGATGACAGAGCACTTGTGCGCTCAGGGCGCCGTGACAACGGATTCGCCTGATACATCAGGCGCAGGCAGCGGCACCGGCTCGCCGTCGTCCTGGACCGACTCCATCGACGCAATCTGGACCGTCTCGGGTAGCGCAGCGCTGGAAAGGCGCAGCGACTGGCCAGCAAGGACCCGGTTCTCGCTGCTGAGATTATTCAGCGCCATCAGGTCGCGGACGCTGTGATTGTGGCGCAGCGCAATGCCCGACAGGGTGTCACCCGCCTGCACCCGGTAGAAATGATCCGGGATCTGCTGCGCATGTCCCCGCATTTGGGTCAGCAGTGCTGTGACCGTCGTGTTTTCGGTCGTCGCCGGCAGCCGCAACGGATAATCTTTTGGCACATACTTCTTGCCACTCCATACGGCCCGCTGCAAAGCCGGATTGAGCGATTTGATAACAGCCATATCCAGCTCCAGCTGTTGAATCAGGTCCCCGGCCGGAAGATAACCCGGCACTTTCACAATCCAGTAGCCCCTGGCCTCCTGCCGATCAAGCGGGCCGAAATACTTTTCCGCATTGCGTGTGACATCGGCCACGGCCAGGAACGCCGCATAATAATTGCGTGAAGCAAAACCGAAACGCGGCCCCGTGTAACCCTGCACGATAACGCCGATATCTGTGCTGCCTGTCTCTCGTACGGCACGACGCACGCCGGACAGGCCATGGTTATAGGCCGTGATCGTCAAAGGCCAGCTCTGCA
>CAZWJB010000070.1:0-6328 GCA_964634485.1 uncultured Thiohalobacter sp.
GGTCCCACAGCTGGTGAGGGAACAGCCGGGACACCCGTCGAAGACCCCTGTTTAGTTCCTTTCGGGTCAATTCCCCGCCATTCGCATAAAGCGTTCGCTTCCACCCAAGGGTGCCTGCTTTTGATGACGGTGGTGTGGCGATGCTGTTTTTATCATTTATAACAATATCTTATAAATATTTATGTGTAGCTGCTGAAGCCGGTTGCTGGCAACGGGAGATGGCGTCACCGAGCGGGGATGAAAGCCGGTTACCCCCATCCATTCAGTTTTAACCCTGCGGGACGATAGCCCCATCGGGAAGCAGTGATAACTGAGCAGCAGTCACAGTCTGACCTGCCAATGCCAACAACAGCCAGCGGACAAAAATACCCATGCAACTTTCTGTACCCAACCGAACAGCACCGAAAAGCGGGTCTTTCGACAGCAACCCTGCCAGTGTCAAGAAATGGATCGACGCCCTGCCGATGGCCAACATCGGCGAAACCACCCGGCTGTTGTTTGAGGCCCTGACCGACCTGAATCACCAGGACATCGCTGCCCAACAACGTTTTAAAACGCTGGAGCTGTTATACCGGCCAGTACGCTACGTTACCGAGCGGATGAAAAAACATTATATCAGCCAGCCACTTCCACTGCCCCCCGGCAATCTCATGATTGCAAAATTGTCACGCGAAATTTCGCATGCGCTTGCTACCGGCTACAAGGTGCTGGTCATGGAACAGATTGCCGGGATCGGGCGCAAGGACAAAAAGCTCCTGGTTACCGCCATACACCGCTCCATCAGGCAGTTGAGCGCGGTGCTGCTAAAAGCCTACCAGGTCTACGAGCCCTACCCGGACTCTGTCTGGCTGGAGGTACATTCGCTGTACCGCTACGCGGAAAATAACCGTTTGCACAAAACCACGGTAGCCGAAGAACAGGCACCCGAAAAGAAATCTTCCACTATTGCAGATGCCTACAAAAAAATATTGCTACTGGCACTGGCCTGCCCCTATCGCCTGCGCCACAGCGAAGCGGAAGACATCTATCAGGCACTGGAGGAATGGGCGCCTTACGCCGATTTGCAGAGCCTCGGAAAGCCCACGGATGCGCTGTTTGCGACCAACCTGGATTCCGACCAACCACCGAGTTACCTGGTACTGCGTGATGCCAACGAAAACTGTCATACCTCCCGCGTTCTGACGACCCGGAAGCTGGCTGAACAGTTACGCAGGGAACTGGCGGAGAAGCGCGATAAAGATCCCGGAAAACATCGCCATCAAGTCAAGACCAGTACCTTGCGGCGCCTGATGCTGGCCTGGGGCGTGATGCCCAAACGGCGTTTTTCCCGCGTCAAGGACCAGTCCCAGGTAGTGGTCGCCATGGGACTGAGTTCCATACACTATTTTGTAAGCGGTGAAGTCGCATTCAACGATGCATCGGTTGCGCACGACTGTCACGGCGAACTCGGCACTGACCGGCGCGGTACGCCACTGCCGGACCGTGCCCATTTTGGCGCAAAGGCAACCCGCGAACACGAGGGCAGGCTGCCGGATGTGTGGGAGATGGACTACAGGCTGGAGGGTGAACCCGGGTCATCCAGCGTGGAAGAAACCGTTGCCCGTGCAGCCGTCGGTATGCAAATCGATACCAGCCACTGCACGCAGAGCTGGAAAATGGTAAATGTCAGCGCCGGTGGCTACTGCCTGCTGTGGGACAATCCGGAAATGACCCGTGCCCAGGTGGGTGAACTGCTCGGCATTCGTGAGGAAAGCGATCCTGATACTTTTCACTGGCGCCTGGGTGTCATCCGCTGGCTGAAATACATCGACAAGCGGGGCCTTGACCTGGGTGTACAGATGCTGTCGCCCGGCGCTGTTGGTATTGCAGCGCGGCGCGATAAAAAGAGCCGGAGCAGGGACGAGAACTACACGCGTGGCCTGTTATTACCCGAAATCGCATCTCTGCAACAGCAGGCAACCCTGTTGCTGCCCTCCCCGCCGTTCAAACCGGGAGATACGGCCATCGCCAACTGTCATGGCAGGGATGTGCGGGTCAGGCTGACCAAGCTGGTCGAAAATACCGGCAGTTTTGCCCAGTTTCAGTTCACGTCGCTGGGTGAAATCAGCCAGCCACAGGTGAAAAAACCGGCCAAAGCACCCAAATCAACCGATTTCGACGACGTCTGGGAGTTGCTCTGAATCTTTTTTCAGAACAGGGCCTTGAACAGGTTCGGGTACTCTGCTTCGCCACCGCCGGACAGCGCGCCCGCTACCAGCTCCATAGCCGTCAACGCATCATCGGAAATCGACAGATTAGCACTAACGCCCCACTCCTTCGCCGGTTTAAAACCGAAGCGAAGATAGTAATCGGGGTGTCCGGCCACCACGATAGCACTGTAACAAAGTGGTTTGGCGCGCGCTACAGCCGCCTCGATCAGCTCCGAACCTATGCCACGGTGCGATTGAGAGGGAACAACTGACATAGGCCCGAGCGCCAGTATTTCCTTGTCGCCCGCAGATGAATGTAACTGTACTCTGGATAGCACCACGTGCCCGACAATACGGCCATTCAATTCCGCAACCAGTGACAGATCAGGGATAAATCCGTCGGTTTTGCGCAATTCATCCACCAGCTGTGCTTCCGCTTCGCCTTCGAAAGCACTCAGATTGACGACATCGATAGCGCGGAAATCATCCGCAGTTTCGGCCCGTACCTTGATTGGATGCATACCCCGTCCCCGCTTGTGTGTTGTATTGAATTCTAGCAGGAAATCCCAGTGTGGAAAAGCAGTTACAACACACCACGGCTGAATGCCACAGCTGGTCTGACAGGTAAAGAAATCACCCTCCGGGCCGACACAGGGTAGGCGCGAAGTACCTTTTCAGGAGATTCACAAGCACATGGACAAGGATTACACGTTGCGACTGCTCGTTGTCGAGGAATCCCGTAACGACGCCGAAGCCCTGGCCAATGTTTTACGCAACGCCGGTCAGGCCTCGCGCATCACATACGCCGAAGAGCTGGAAGATGTCAGCGCGGCGCTGGATGAACAAATCCCTGATCTGATTCTGTGCGCCGCCGGCCTGGAAAACGTATCGCTCCCGGCTGTAGCCGATCTGCTGCAACAGCGTCACATCGACGTGTCGCTCATCGCCATCGGTGAGTCCGGCGACGAAGCCAGCATTACTGACGCAATGCGCCAGGGGGCCGTTGACCTGTGCTCCTATGACATGCCGGAACACCTGCAACTGGTCGTAAAACGTGAACTGTCACAGGCCAAAACCCACCAGAGCGCGCACAACTACGAAGCAAAATTTCACGAAAGCGAAAAACGCGCACGCATGCTGATGGAAAGTTCACGCGACGCTATCGCCTACGTACACGAAGGCATGCACATTTTCGCCAACAGCTCCTATCTCGAGATGTTCGGCTTCGATAGCCTCGACGAGATCGAAGGCACACCCATTATGGACATGGTGGCGCCGGAAGATCATGACGAGTTCAAGGACTTCCTCCGCAACTACGACAAGAATGGCGAACAGAAAGGCGCACTGGAAACCCATGGCCTTATGCCTGACGGGAAAACGTTTGAGGCGGAAATGGAATTCACCAGTGCCAGCATCGATGGCGAACCCTGCACGCAGATCATCATTCGCAGCCAGGGCGCCAACAGCGCAGAACTCGAACGGAAACTTAAATATCTCAGCAAACAGGACATACTGACCGGCCTGTTCAATCGCCAGTATTTCATGGAAGAACTGGAACTGGCGGTAACCGATGCACTGAGCGGCTCCGCCAGCGCGGCAGTCATCTATCTGCTGATGGACAACTTCAAGGACATCAAGGACAACATCGGTATCGGTGCCTCCGATATGGTAATCAACGATATCGCCGATCTGTTACAAAAACACAGCAGTGAAGAGGATATAGTCGCGCGCTTTGGTGACCACTCGTTTACCATACTGCGCAAGGGCTGTGATCCGGAGTCCATTCAGGCCCTGAGCGAGGACATCCGCCAGGCGATTGAAGATCATATTACCGACGTGGAAGGGCAGTCAGTCACCACCACCTGCAGCATCGGCATGAGTATTGTCGCGGAAAGTACACCCTCCGCACACGAAGTCATTTCGCGCGCCGACCTGGCCTGTGAAGTAGCGCGCTCGTCCGGTGGGAACAAAACGCATCTGCATAACCCTGTCGTAGACGAGAAAATCGGCAAGGAACGTGACCAGCAGATGCACGCACTCATCAGGACAGCCCTGGAGGAAGACCAGTTCCGGCTGTTGTATCAACCTATTGTCAGTCTGCAGGGTGATGCCGGGGAGAGCTACGAAGTACTGCTGCGCATGCTGAATGAGGAAGGCGAAGATATACTCCCCAGCCAGTTCCTGCCGCTGGCCGAACAGACGGGCCAGATGCCCGAAATTGATCACTGGGTTATCAGGAACGCGATTCAGAAACTCGCGAAACACCGCTCGCAGGGCGTGGAAACACGGTTTTTTATCAAGATTGCGGCGGCAACACTGCAGGATGAAGAGCTGCCCCGCTTCATTCACGAATGTATGAAGCAAGCGCGTGTGCCTGGTGATGCGCTGGTTTTCGAGCTTGCCGAAAAACACGCGGGGCAGCAGTTAAAACATGCCAGGACCTTTGTCAAAACACTTCAGCAACTGCATTGCAAAGTCACGCTGGAACATTTCGGCGCCAGCCCGAATTCCTTCCAGTTGCTCAAACACCTGCCGGTGGATTTCCTGAAGATCGACGGCTCCTTCATCCATAACCTGGCCAGCGATACCGACAACCAGGCCGTGGTTAAGTCAATTCTGGATACCGCCAAATCCATGAACAAACAGTGCATCGCCGAATACGTTCAGGACGCTCACAGCCTGGCTGTACTCTGGCAGAGCGGCATCCACTTTATCCAGGGCAACTTCCTGCAGGAACCCAGCGCCGCGCTCGATTATGACTTCTCGAGCGAAGTCGCCTGAGCTCAATCCAGCACGTGTGACACCAGACCGTCTACCAGCTTGGGTTCAAACCAGGTGGACTTTGGCGGCATGACGTCATTGGCGTCCGCAACCGCCATCAGGTCTTCCATGCTGGTAGGGAACATGGAAAAAGCCACTGCCATGTCGCCGCAGTCAACACGCTTTTCGAGCTCCCCCAGACCGCGAATACCACCGACAAAATCGATACGCGGATCGGTGCGCGGGTCACTGATACCCAGCAGCGGTTCCAGCAGGTTGCCAGCCAGCAAACTGACATCCAGCCGCGCCACGGGATCCTGTGGCACGCGATCAGCGTGAATAGTCAGCCGGTACCAGTGTCCGTTCAGGTACATACCGAACTCACCCGGCTTTGAAGGTGAAACTGCACTTTCTTCCCTGTTAACATCAAATGCCGTAGCCAGCTTGTTCAGCAACTCATCTTCGGACAAACCATTCAGGTCCTTCACTACCCTGTTGTAGTCGAGAATCTTCATCTGGTTGTGCGGAAAAATCACTGCCAGGAAATAACTGCTCGTGGCATCCGGGCCACCCTTCATTTTTGCGGCCACACGTGATCCTGCTGCGGAGCGATGATGGCCATCCGCGATATAGATGGCGTCCATACTGTCAAACCCGACGCTCAGGCGATCGATAACGGATTGATCCGTGACAACCCAGAGCGTGTGCCGGACACCATCATCCGCCTCGAGGTCGTATTCCGGTGGGGCCGAAGTCACGGATTCGATGAGTTGATCAATCTCCGCCTGTGAGCGGTAAGCCAGTAACACCGGTCCGGTCTGGGCATTAAGCGCCTCTATCTGGCGTACCCGGTCATCCTCCTTGGCCGGGCGTGTAGATTCGTGCTTGCGGACCCGGTTAATGTCATAGTCGGCAACAGAGGCCACAGCCACCAGGCCGGTTTGAACGTGGTCACCCATGGTAATGCGGTACACGTAGTAACAGGGCTGTTCGTCCCTTTTCAACACCCCGTCTGCGATCATCCTGCGAAGACTCTCTGCCGCCCTGGCATAGACCGAGGCGTCATAGGGGTCGGTATCCTCCGGCAAATCGATCTCCGCTTTGGAGATATGCAGAAAGCTCAACGGGCAGCCCGCCGCGCGCACGCGCGCTTCAGCGCTGCTCAAAACATCGTAGGGCGGTGCGAGTACTTCCCCGGCACGTTCAGGCACCGGGCGCAAACCGGCAAAAGGGCGAATCAAAGGCATGGCTTCTATCCTGACTGAAACTCAACAACCGCGTATTCTACCCGCGCCCCGACACCTGTGCACTGTCTGTACTCATATCATTCACTGGTCATCCGCTCCACCCGCTGCAAACCACGCGGTAATTTTTTGCCC
>CAZWJB010000071.1:0-6292 GCA_964634485.1 uncultured Thiohalobacter sp.
CACGTGCGCAAGGCTTTGCCCCTGCTGCGTTCAGTGCTGGATGAAACAGATATAAAATCAAGCAATATCAATGGGGTGGCCTATACGGCCGGACCAGGGCTGATTGGCGCACTAATGGTCGGTGCTTCAATCGGCCGCAGCCTGGCCTGGAGTTGGGGCGTACCCGCGGTGGGCGTTCATCATATGGAGGGCCACTTGCTGGCGCCGATGCTGGAGACGCCGGCGCCGGAGTTCCCCTTTGTGGCGCTGCTGGTTTCGGGGGGGCATACCCTGCTGGTACGGGTGGATGGCGTCGGCGCCTACCGGATACTGGGTGACACGCTGGACGATGCGGCCGGCGAGGCCTTCGATAAAACCGCCAAGTTGCTGGGGCTGGAGTATCCGGGCGGGCCGCTGCTGGCGCGACTGGCCGAGCAGGGTGACCCCGGCCGGTTTCGTTTCCCGCGGCCGATGACTGATCGACCCGGGCTGGATTTCAGTTTCAGCGGTCTGAAGACTTTTGCTTTGACGACCTCGCAGACGCAGGGGGATGACGAGCAGACGCGCGCCGATATTGCCCGGGCGTTTCAGGATGCGGTGGTCGATACCATGGTCATCAAGTGTCGCCGCGCGTTGCGCCAGAGCGGCGTGTCGCGGCTGGTGGTGGCGGGTGGTGTGGGTGCCAACCGGGCATTGCGCGAGGGGCTGGATGCGCTGGTTGATGAGCTTGGCGGTGAGGTGTTCTACCCGCGCCTGGAATTCTGTACCGATAACGGGGCGATGATCGCCTATGCCGGGGCGTGTCGCCTGCGCGCCGGCCAACAGCAGGGGCTGGAGATAGAAGTCCGGCCGCGCTGGTCCCTGGAAGAACTGGAAGTAGTTACGGCGTAGAAAACCGGGTGCAGACGGTTACTTGTCCCCGATTTTCTTTTCGGTGCCGGCCAGCAGGCCCTTTATGTTGGCGAGGTGTCGCCAGAACAGTAGTGCGCCCATGAACAGCATGGCTGCCATCACTGCCAGCAGCGATTCCCTGGGTATCAGCCACCATATATAGAGTGGTGTCACCAGGATGGCGAGCAATGCGGCGAGAGACGAGAATTTGAAGACCTTTGCAATGACCAGCCAGGTCGCGATGGTCAGTAAACCTACCGGCCAGTGAATACCCAGCAGGACACCCAGCGCAGTAGCGACGCCCTTGCCGCCCTTGAAGCCGAAGAACAGGGGGTAGAGGTGGCCAAGGAAGGCAGCGATAGCGACGAGCGCCTGAATAGCGAGGCTGGCGCCCAGTAGTTTGGCGATCAGGACCGGGATCAGGCCCTTGAGCATGTCACCGATCAGGGTGGCAGCAGCGGCTTTTTTGCCGCCGATGCGTAAAACGTTGGTTGCGCCCGGGTTGCCGGAGCCCTGGCCGCGCGGATCGGGCAGTCCCAGCAGGCGGCAAATAATAATGGCGGAGGACAGCGAGCCGAGCAGGTAGCCGGCCGCGATCAGGAGCAGGTTCATGGTCATGCAGGCTATTGGAAAGCTTTACTGCTGTCCGGTCAAGCGCGCCCGGAACACCGGTATTGCTGGAGGGTACCCGGCAATCTGTATATAGTTGCCCGACTGTTTACAGCATTGAATAGAGCGGCATGGACATTATCTTCATACGCGATCTCCGTATCGATACGGTGATCGGTATCTACGACTGGGAACGTTCCATCAAGCAAACCCTGCACATCGATCTGGAGATGGCTACTGATATTGCCAAAGCGGCGGCCAGTGACCGGATCGAGGATACGCTGAATTACAAGGCCGTGGCCAAGCGGGTTATCAGCTTCGTCGAGGAAAGCAGTTTCCAGCTGGTTGAGACGCTGGCTGAACGGATTGTGGAGCTGGTGCGCGAGGAATTTTCCGTGTCGTGGGTGCGTCTGGTTTTGAACAAGGGTGGCGCAGTGCGCGGCGCCCAGGGAGTGGGTGTCATTATTGAGCGGGGCACAGCAGGGAGTTGAGTGCATGGTGAAGGTGTATGTCAGTGTCGGAAGTAATATAGATCGTGAACGTAATATCAAAAGTGCTCTGGCTGAACTGGCCGGGGAATATAGAGATCTGCAACAGTCGAGGATTTTCGAGACCGAGGCAGTTGGTTTTGAAGGCGATGCATTCTACAACCTGGTGGTCGCATTCGAAACCAGTCAGACACCACAGCAGGTGCTGGACATATTAAACCGGATTGAAGATAAACACGGACGGGATCGCAGCGTGGGCAAGTTCAGCAGCCGTACCCTCGATCTGGATCTGTTGCTCTACGATAACCTGATTCTGAATGAACCGCATTTGAAGCTGCCGAGGCCGGAGATCCTGGAATATGCCTTTGTGCTTCAGCCGCTGGCTGAAATCGCCGGCAACATGAAGCATCCTGTCACCGGTTTCAGTTTTGCCGCAATCTGGGATGCATTTGACCCCACTGCACAGCCTATGTGGCCGCTGGAAAAATAATTTCTCTAGTACTAACGTACTGCTTAAACATGCCTGCATCATTATCCCCCCCCGCTGCTGAAGCCAGCGCCGCCAGCAATGCGTTATTGAAAAAGCTCCGCGAGCGTATCGCGCAAAGCGGGGGTTGCATTCCATTTGATGAGTTCATGGAAGCTGCCCTGTATGAGCCCGGGCTGGGTTACTACAGCAGCGGCCTGATGCCGTTTGGCGAGCAGGGTGATTTTATTACAGCGCCTGAGTCCGGCAGTCTGTTCGCCCGTTGCCTGGCGCAGTGTATCGCGTCGGCACTGGAGCCGCTTGAGCAGGGGGTAGTGATGGAGCTGGGCGCTGGAAGTGGCGTACTTGCGGCCGACCTTTTAAGTGCGTTGCAAGATCTTGACGCGTTACCGGAACGCTATTACATCCTGGAGCGCAGTGCTGCAATGCGCGCCTTGCAGGAAGAAACGCTACGCCGCAGGTCGCCCGAGATTACAGCAAAGGTTGAATGGCTGGAAACGCTTCCGGCACAGGCCCTCTCCGGTGTGATATTTGGTAACGAGGTTGCAGATGCGTTGCCGGTAAAGCGATTTCACTGGAGCAATGGTTATGTTAAGGAGCTTGGTGCCGGCTGGAAGAGCGGCAGCTTGTCAGAGTGTGATTGTCCCGGCAGCAATGAGCTTGAGGCCTATGTTTGCCAGCTGGCGCAACAGGGCCAGTGGGATGGTGGCTATGCATCCGAGTACTGCCCCACGCTGCCCGCCTGGATCAACAGCCTCTCGGACTGCCTCGTACAGGGTCTGCTGCTGCTGATTGACTATGGTTACGGGCGTAGCGAGTACTATCATCCGCAACGTTCAATGGGTACCCTGATCTGTCACTACCGGCACACTGCACATGCTGATCCATTCGTTTCCCCGGGTCTCCAGGATATTACCGCGTTTGTGGATTTCACCGCGATTGCCGAGGCGGCGGACGATTCGGGTATGCACCTGGAAGGTTATACCAGCCAGGCACAGTTCCTGCTCGCCTGCGGGATCGACCAGCTGATGTCGGAAACAGATCCGAATGATACGCAGCGCTTTCTGCAACTGAGTAACGAAGCCAAGCGCTTGATGCTGCCCGGCGAAATGGGTGAGCGTTTCAAGGTGATGGGCTTTTCACGAAAACTTGAGAATAGCGTCAGGGGTTTCGGTTCACAGGACCTGCGCAGTCGGTTATAAGGTTTTTTATGGATACTTTTCATGCATTCATTCTGGCGCTGGTTCAGGGTCTCACAGAATTTCTCCCCATCTCGAGTTCGGCTCACCTGATTCTGGTGCCGCTGTTGTCCGACTGGCCGGACCAGGGTCTGGCATTTGATGTGGCGGTACATTTCGGAACCCTGACGGCAGTCGTCATGTATTTCCGTGTCGAGCTGGCCGGCATGGCGTCGTCCTGGTTCCGCTCACTGGGCTCGCGCTATCTGGATGACGAAGCCAAACTGGCCTGGGCAGTATTGTTGGGTACCATCCCGCTGGGATTTTTCGGGTTGATGTTCCATGACTTTATCGAAACCAGTCTGCGTTCCCCGCTGGTTATTGCGACTACCACGATCGTATTTGGCGCGCTGCTCTGGTATGCCGATGTCAAAGGTCCGCAAACGCGGTGTGAATACCGTCTGAATGCAGGACGGGTTGCAGTGATTGCCTTTGCGCAGGCGCTGGCATTGATTCCGGGGACTTCAAGATCGGGTGCAACCATCACCGCCGGGTTACTGGTAGGCCTGGACCGGAAAGCGGCAGCGCGTTTTTCCTTTCTGCTGTCGATACCGGCCATCCTGATGGCGGCCGGTTATGAAACCCGTAATCTGCTGGTTGCTGGAGAGGCTGTGGAGTGGATGCCGATGCTGACCGGTGTAGTGGTGTCCGCGGCCAGCGCCTACCTTTGTATACACTACTTTCTGAAACTGCTCGACCGAATCGGCATGTTGCCGTTTGTGATCTACCGGTTCGTGCTGGGTATTGCGTTGTTCGTCCTGTTCTGGTGATTTGTCAGGAGGATTCCGCATTCCCGCCTGATTCAGTCCACACAGAATTATTGTCCACCCACTTCAGACTGAGCCAGTACCAGAAGGTAATGGGAATCATCAAGGCCACCCAGCTCCAGTCATCAATCAGGAATATGCTGGATATCCAGGGCGCCCCGGTAAACAGGCTGGACCAGGGAATACTGTAGATGCTGAAGAGCACGCTACTCAATATCAATAATAGTGCGCCCTTACGTGTATTAATGGATGGGAAGGCCAGGGACACCCAGATCGGCATTTTTTTGGTTTTTTCCATGCGGTGAATTTATGTCACCTGCGGCGCGAAGTCAAAGTGACGTGCTCCTCGGGGCGCCTGATCGTTCTGGAAATCCGGGCGCTCCGGGGTGGAGAACCCAGCGTATAATCAGTGATTTCCCCGAACAGAGTGCGCTACCCGGATTATTTTTTCAGGTGGTCGCGGACTATCGCCAGGCGCTCTACCCGTATTGCCTCTCCCACTGCCGGCCCAGTCAGATTTGCGTTATTCAGCCGGGCTGCATTCATGCTGGCAGCGTGCTTGCTGATTTCGTCTAGTTTATCCACTTGCTCCTGATCGAGCAGACCGGTTGCATGGTAAACGCCAAGTAACTGTTGCCAGTGCCTGGTTTGTTTAAACGCGCCGGCTGACTCCATTAATTTCAGGATATTCTCAGCAGATTCGTTGAGGACAAGGGGTTCCAGATTGATCGCAGCGGATGCAAGCCAGGTGTAGTCATTGGGTGCACGCAAGCGTTGACACAGTGATCCCGCCTGTGCGACACGTTGCTCCTTCGTGAGGATCCCGTCGAGAGCGTGCAACAGCACGCCGAATCGTACACACGGGTCTTCGCTGATGGCCACGCTGGCCTGCAGGGCCGCCAGCGCAGCGACAGGTTCGCCATTTCCGTGAGCCTGCGCTGCGGACTCGTATTCACCATCAATTTCCGGGAACAAAACGGCCAGCGCCCCGCATCCACGCAGCACGGTGAAAAATTTTTCCGGCGATTCCGTAGTCAGGGCCTTCGTCAGTTCTGACCAGATCCGTTCCGCTACCAGGTGATCGACTTCGCCATTGTTTACCATTTCGCGCATCAGGGTGTTGGTGCCGTGCGCTACCTTGAAGCCAGACTTGCTGAAATGTGCGGCGAAGCGTGCCACGCGCAGAATGCGTACCGGGTCTTCGGCGAAGGCGGGGCTGACGTGGCGCAACAGGCCGAGCTCGAGGTCTTCCTGTCCATGGTAGGGATCGATGAGTGTACCGTCGGCAGCTTCGGCGATGGCGTTGATGGTCAGGTCGCGGCGCCCCAGGTCCTGTTCCAGGGTGACATCGGGGCTGGCGTGAAAGGCGAAACCTGTATAACCGGGACCGGTTTTGCGTTCGGTACGTGCCAGCGCGTACTCCTCGCCGGTTTCCGGGTGCAGGAATACCGGGAAACCCTTGCCGACCTGTTTGTAACCCTGATCCAGCATGTCCTGTGGAGAAGCACCGACCACAACCCAGTCCTTTTCCCGGACTGGCAGGCCGAGCAGTTTGTCGCGCACCGCACCGCCTACCAGGTATATTTCCATCAGGGTCGGCGTGCCTGCGACCGGTAGCGGAAATATTGCGCACGCGTGTAGCTGTCGCCAAGATACGTGGGGACTACCGCTTCGATGGAGCGCGGCGTGATTCCCAGCGCGGGCAGTGCCGGTTCCTTACACACACTGTCCCGTTGCAGCGAGTAATAGTTGTCGATGGTGAATGGCTTGCCCGGCATCAGGCCCAGTATATGCCCCTGAATCCGGGCGGCAAAACCAGGCAGGCCAATGACC
>CAZWJB010000072.1:0-6239 GCA_964634485.1 uncultured Thiohalobacter sp.
CCAGGCGGCCTTGTCGCCCAGCTTCGGTGCGTTGGCCACACCGGCAGCGTGGCACACCATGCAGGACGCGTTATACACCTGCTCGCCTGAACGGGGCCCAGCCGCTGCGGCTGTGACCGTTGCGCTGTCAGCGGGTACAGAGCCGATTTTGACCTCGCCAACCGGGCGAATATTTTCTTCGATCTTGGCCTGCATACGCGCATTGTCTTCTTCGCTGTCGCCCATATCGCTGGTCACCGTGTTGGCTACAAAATAGAAGATGACTGCGACAACCACCAGCACACCCAGCACACCCATAATAGTATTCACAACTGTTTTGTCTTCGTGGCTCACCTGAAACCCCTGTAATTCATAAAGTTAATATCGCCACGCCGTCTGACTGGAGCGCGGCCGTAAAGAAAACCAGCGCGTAAGTATAGCCGCAAACGCCTGTTCGCGATAGAAAAACCCCTGACAACACTAAAGTATTAGCCACTACCGCCGTTACCTTTGGCGAGGGAACCCCCGGAACGGCTCATGGATGACCAATGAGGCCATGAACCATGAACGTTGACGCACAGTTCCCGCAAGCCCCCATTGCAGCATTACCCAACCGGCCGCTCCAGACGCAGGCTGACCAGGCCGCCGCACGTCCGGTAGACAAAGCCGATCAGGATGAGCCTTCCAACAACCGGACCGGATCGGATGCCCGCGAAACCGAGGCACAGAAAGTATCCCGCCAGCCGGAAAGCACAGCGCGCGGCGAAGCAACCTTCGAGTATGAAAACGGACCCGCCGGTACCTTCCAGGCCAATAGCCGTGACACCGAACCGGTCGGTGACCTGCTCGACGTCCTCGCATAGGCGGTATCATGAAAATAGACAGTGCACTCTCACAAGCCATGCTGGGCATTCAACGCGGCCTTGCCAGTGCCCGGGATAACGCCGCACAAATTGCCAGCGCCGGCCAGTTCAACAACGATAGCCCCTCCAGCCTGGTGGAGCCCATGCTCGGACTACGACAGGCCGAACTCCAGGTCCAGGCTTCCGCCCAGGTCCTGAAAGCAGTAGATGACATGCTCGGTTCCCTGTTCGACAAAAAAGCCTGATCCTGTAACACCCCCCTGTTTCTCCCTATGCGGACTGTTGCCCGCTGTTCAGTTCCCTGTATTATTCGATTTCCTGCTCAAGCGCCCGTAGCTCAGCTGGATAGAGTACCGGCTTCCGAAGCCGGGTGTCACAGGTTCGAATCCTGTCGGGCGCGCCATATATGGAAAAGCCACCCTCGCGGTGGCTTTTCCATATATTGTGTGCCTGCTGGTCGATGAGAACCTGTCCGGTTCGAAGCCCCGAACACCGCCCTTGGGCGAAGTGAGTCAATCCTGTCGGACTATCAGATTAACCGATGGCTCAGCGTTGCTGAGCTCCGCTTAAGATGTCAGCTTTATCGGAGAGATGTAAGGCTGGCTGGATGCACCTTTACGAATTCCCAACATGCCTGGTCAATAATTTATCCAGCTCATTCGCAAAAGATTTCCGATCACTCTGGCTTAGCGTCGGCGGGCCACCTGTATTTATTCCGCTCGCTCGCAGCGTATCCATAAAATCCCTCATATTCAGACGAGCCCTGATATTGTCAACCGAATACAGTTCGCCGCGAGGACTGAGAGCATAACCCCCTTTTTCAATCACATCCGCCGCCAGGGGAATATCACTTGTGATGACAAGATCACCAGCTTCAAGCCTTTTAACTATCTCATTGTCAGCAACATCAAAACCGGAGGCTACCTGAAGAAACCTAATGCAGCGCGAAGGGGGTATACGCACAGGCTGATTAGCTACCAGCGTCAGCTGCACCCCGGTGCGCTCCGCTGCTCTAAATAAAATATCCTTGATCACTACAGGGCATGCATCTGCGTCTACCCATATTTTCATTTCGTGTCACTTCTGGTGAATAAATAACTCACGACTTTAGTGCGGTCATAATGACTATCATCGGCAACTCGCTTCTCAAAACCCTGCCCAATGGAAACACACTACTGGATAAAAAACAAAAACATACCGCAACATTCTCCGTCGCTCCCCAGCTGCCCTGCCTAACTGCGCTGAATTCCCGTTCCTTATTCGCTAAGATAGTCTTCCCGTTGCCGACGGGGCCATTGCTCGAATTGGGACGGGCCAGAAATAAACGGGGAGAGGTTCATGGATTTTGCACACGTCCTTGGTATGAACAAGGCGTCCGAGAGTCCGGAGGAGGAGCGCGCGAAAGTGCAGCTCTACATCAACCTCAAACTGGCATCATCCGGCCAACCCACCTGTGTACCGGACGAAGCTGCCGGTTTTTTTGGTATTTCAAGCGATCTGCTCAAGAGCTACCGGGAAAAGAACCGCCTGCTGATTGACTATCACTGCTGGGTGGATCAGCGTGTACAGGATTTTCTGATCCGCTATTTTGACGATCTCGATCTCGACAAAATCCCGACCCTGCCGACCCAGTCACTGATTCTCGACCGACACGGCGTCGCCCGTGAGCTTTCGCTGCCGATGGGCGAAGACGAGTTTCATTCGGACATTGTTTCCAGCTATCGCGTAAAGCAGGGTGTGCTGCACAATCCGGCCAGCGACCGGCGCACCACCAAGGGTTCGTTCCACATCGCCGAAGGGGGTCTGCCGATACCCGGCGACAAGAAGGCTGTTCCCAAACTCACCTTCGCGCACATGCTGGCGCACGCACTCAAGCCACCGCAGGACCTGCTCACGATCCCCTTTACCGCGAGTCTGCCGGATCCCGCACGCATGTTTGTTTCGCTTCTGTTGCGACCCATCGTATGCCCGGAAATTCCCGGCAAGGATACGGAAAAATCCATGGAGATCCGTTTCTTTGCACCCGGCAACCTGGTCAGCAACCTGGATTTTGTAGAAAGTATTTTCGGTAACGGCGGTAACCCGTATCTGGCGGAGTTCGATGCTGCGCTGGACGTCGATCACTGGACCGGTCATACCGGCTGCGTCATTCTCGCTCCGCACCTGGTCCGTCTCACTAAAAAGGAAGTTGGCCTGCCACATTGGGAAGATGCCAACGAACAGCAACGCCTTGAGGGAATGTGCTGGAAGCAGGAGGACGAGCTTTATAATGATGGTGAAGCCTTTAAAATCACCGCCCGTGATGAGTCCGGCGTCATAGTTACCCTGCTGGCGGACAACTATTTCGGCTATTGTAAAAAGGAGGTCAAGACCCAGATCAGCTTCTCCGCGAATCTGTTCGGTCTTGCCGAGGAAGAGCACGCGGGTGGCGCGCTGGCATTCCCGCGGCGTAACCACGGTGAGGAATACGGTGTCGACAGCCGCACCCATAAACCAGGGTATTCCTTTGCGGACACGGCGGAGCGTTACGGTGATGTAATGGACCTGCAACCGGAAGGTTACGGCATAGACAAGACGTACCCGGACATTGTTTATGTGCCGCAGCGGGTTCGGATGGACCTCAATGCACAGACCATTACCTGGCGGAAAGGCGGCGAGCAACAGACCATTCGCCTGTGCCCCGGAAAAACCTACATACAACCCAGCGGCTATAAAATAGAAATGAAGAAACACCCGGGTGCGCCTTCCTGGCGGCTGGTGGGCATGAACCCGGAGGGCACCTTTTGCCACAAGCCATCCACGGTATCCGGTGGCGGCAAGTCAGAGATCTCCAAATCCCTTAATGATGCAGTAATCTATCGCCCGCTGTTCGTCGACGATCTGCAAAAGGATCTCGACCAGGTGCAGGCGATCTATGATCAGGATTACACACAGCGCTTCAAGCCCGGCTTCGAGGACGAAGACCGCGACCCGACACGCAAACCGCTGAGTCCCGAGCGCAGCCTGGGTTCGGTGATCAAACTGCTTACGCCCTCTTCCACCTGCACGGATGAATTTAATGCCTGGCTGGCATCCATTTCACCGCGCATCCTGGCGCTCGCATTTCTGATCAAGCGGTTTTATCGCATCGAGTGGGGCGATCGGTGGCAGAATCACCTGTCGGTGGATGAAGTGGACGGCGCACCTGCACACGAACTGAAACTGGACAACCGGAATATTGTTGCCTCCTACCTGCGGGTTGGCTTTGACCGCGAAGGCAAATGGCGCACGTTCAAACTCCGCCAGGATTATATCGCTACGGAAAAAATCCAGATGGAGGATGACATCAGCGCCTCCGTGGTGGTGCCGTCAAAATGTATTGCCAACTGCGCGCCGAGCCACAAGCGTGGCCAAAGCATAAAACTGGTAAAGAACTGTGAGTACCGCCTGTTCCAGCGTCCCGATGATGCCATCATTCCTGGCTTCGACAAGCAGACCGAGAAGGACATGTCGGAGCCCGACAACTTCCTCGCCAACTACGAGCCCATCTCTGGAGAGAAACTGACCAGGCTGGTCGAGGACGTACACACTTTCCACCTGTTCACTCCACCCATGCAGGCCCTGCTCAAATCGGCCGACAATGAAGGAACAGGCTTTGTGGTGTCATCTGCACATCCACGGCTGGTCGACGGCGAGCCGTCCAAAAACCCGCGCTACCTGCAGATCCGGCCCGACCTGGTGAAACCGGAGCGTACCTATATCGCCGAGATAACTGCGCGCTTCAGCCGCAAACTGTCACTGGAAGAAAAGGTCTGTCATCCTGTCGATGCCGTACTGGGCGGCCGGCGCAATAACCCGCCGGAAGCGGGCATACGTTCGCTGGCAGTATATAACCCGATCCACTACCAGGAACTGCCGGAACTGTTCATGGATTTCATTTGCAGCCTGACCGGAAAATCACCGTCCACCACCGGCGCCGGCAGTGAAGGCGCATTAACCAAGGGAGCCTTCAATGCCCTGCGTACCACGGCAGACCTCAACAACGCGCTGGTGTCGTTTATTCTCACCGGCTATGCGGGCTTTTCCAGCTCGGCCGGGTACGTGGGTCCGTATGTACGGGTCGATCACGACATCAGCCTGCTGGTCCCCGAGATATGGGCGCGCATCGAACCGGAAGAGCGCGAACCCGAATACCTGATAAGGCATGGTTACCTGGAACCACTGGAAGATTTCGACTACAAGGGCAAACGGGTGCTCGCCAGCCGCCTTGGCTATCGCATCACCGAACATTTTGTACACGGCTTTTTCGGCAAGATCTTTGACAAGCCCAATGCCGTATTCACCGATGATATTCTCAGACCCGAGCTCCAGGGCCTGGGCGTCTTTGTCGATGGCATCAACAATATTGTCGAGGCGCAACAGGGTGTCGCGCAGCGCTATCTGGATGACGGCAGTATCGAGGACGCCTGTCCACCCTTGCAGGCACTGTTGCATATCATGGCGACCGGCGAATACCAGGGCATGGACGTACACCACCCGCGGATACGCGCCATGTTTACCCGTGCACAGCTGCTAAAGTCTGACTGGTATCGTGAACGATTGCAGTTAAAGCAACTGCGCGATATTGAACTGTGGAAGCGCCACTGCTCAAACCTGCAACAGTTCCTGGACGATGTCGATTACGCGGATGAAGCGGAACGCCTCGGTATCAGCCAGCGCCTGGACAAGGCCAAAGACAAGTTCAGGCAAGTCCAGAGTGAGGAATATATCAAGGGACTGGTAGGGACACTGGGCGCCGATCCACTGCAACCCGCCGCCTGCATGACGGAAAACCAGCTGGTCAACTGGAGCAAAGCGAAACTGTCACTCTTCAAGGAGAGTGTTGCAGAACGCGAAACAGATCCGACACACCCGCATAAGATCCCTTCACTGCTGCAAAGATTCAAAGCCAGGTTCAGAAAGAACCGCTTGCAGTAGCACGCTGCGAACCGCCCGTTACTGCCTTCTGGTGCATTTGCGCAGGTACTTTTCAATGACCCGCGCCACCGCCACAAACCCCATCGTGCCGGTTACGAATGCCGCAGACCCGTAACCCATACTGCAATCCAGATGTACGCCATGAACTCCGGGCTTACGGTGACCGACGCTGCCATCCTGCGCCGGGTAGACCTGCTGTTGACTGGAAAACACACATTCAACACCGAAGTAGCGTTTCGGGTTGCGGGTATAACCGTGTTGTGCGCGCAACTGTGCACGTACCTTTGCAGCCAGTGGATCGTTGAAGGTTCGTGTCAGATCCTTCACCATGATTTGCGTCGGATCGGTCAGACCACCTGCTGCACCCGTTGTAATCACCGGGATTTTGTTCCTTTTACAATAATAGATCAGTGCTGCCTTGAACTTGATGCTGTCGATGGC
>CAZWJB010000073.1:0-6229 GCA_964634485.1 uncultured Thiohalobacter sp.
GCCGGTCACCCTGCTGTTGAACGATCGGTTCAGCCACACCCAGTTCGTTGACGCGATTGCGCAGTGTGGTGATATTCTGCTGCAGCGCAAGCTTGCGGATGTCCCTCGCTTCATTTTCGCTCAGTGTGATTTCCAGAACAGAACTGTCGCCTTCATCGACCGGCTTGAGTTGCAGCTCGCGATATTCGTTATGAATCAGCTCGGAGCCATGGTCACGATCCTCCACATTGCGGAACTTGACCACCAGTTTGTCGCCGGACTTCCGGATACTGGTATAGCGCACCCTGGCCTTGCGCAAAACAGTGCGCAGGTCAGAGGAATAACGCTGCATGGCTTTCTGGATTGCGGCGTCCATATCCACTTCCATCAGGAAGTGCACACCGCCACGCAGGTCCAGGCCAAGGTACATCGGCAAGGCATTGATCGCCTGCAACCAGGCCGGTGTAGAGTGCGCCAGGTTCAGGGCAACGATATAGTCCGGTCCCAGCACATCCTTGAACAGGTCAGTTGCGGCCAGCTGGTCTTCAGTATTGTTAAAGCGGATCAACAAACCCCTATCGATCTCTTCCACAGATTTGCTGCTGATAGCGGCATCACCCAGTTTGCTTTCCAGCAGGCCCTGAATGGTGTCGTCCATGGTGGCATTGCGCCCGCCGGAAATCTGCACCGCAGGATCCTCGCCGTACAGGTTGGGTAATGCATAAAACAACCCGATTACCACCAATGCAATAATCAGCAGGTATTTCCAGGCCGGATACTGGTTCATGATTTGGACTAGCTCTGGTTCGTTATTGAATTACAGTTCTTTGGATGTGCCCTTGGGCATCAGGTTGGCAACCGCCTGTTTCTGGATCTTGACTTCCACATTGTCGGATACCTTGACCTGTACGAAATTTTCACCGACCTGGGTGATGCGCCCCAGCAATCCGCCATTGGTCACGATTTCGTCGCCTTTGGCAAGTTCCGCGACCATTTTCTTGTGTTCCTTGGCGCGCTTGGTCTGTGGCCGGATCAGCAGAAAATAGAACACTACAAAAATAAGGATCAGCGGCAGAAAACTCATGAGAGGGTCTTGCCCCTCCGCAGCCGCCATAGCATCACTGATAAAGAAACCCATACCTGATTACCTTTTCCCTGAACCCTGTCTTTCGACCCCGACGAATTCCGGTCCGGGTGCATAGAAAGGGATCTCTTGAATTTTAAAGCGCGCCATTATGGCACAGCCGGCGCCGATTAGTGCCTTTTTGTATAAAAATCCGTCACAAATTCGTCCACCCCGTCATCCTCGATGGCCTGGCGCAAACCGGACATGAGCTGCTGGTAATAGTGCAGATTATGCACCGTATTCAGGTGCCCTCCCAGAATCTCGTTGCACTTGCCCAGGTGGTGCAGGTAGGCGCGGCTGTAGTTGCGACAGGTATAACAGTCACAGTTCTCGTCCAGCGGCCGCGGATCATCGCGAAAACGGGCATTGCGCAGCCGCACGGTACCGCCGGCTGTGAACAGATGGGCATTGCGCGCGTTACGCGTCGGCATCACGCAATCGAACATATCCACCCCGCGCAGCACCGATTCCACAATATCCTCCGGCGTCCCGACCCCCATCAGGTAGCGCGGCTTGCCAGCCGGCATGGCAGGATCCAGCGCATCCAGCACCCGGATGCGGTCTTCGTGAGGCTCGCCCACGGATAAGCCGCCAATGGCATAGCCGTCAAAACCGATATCAGTCAATCCCCGCAGCGACTCCAGGCGCAGGTCGGAGTACATACCGCCCTGAACAATACCAAACAGCGCCGCATCCGAATCCCCGTGCGCCGCGCGGCTGCGCTGTGCCCAGCGCAGTGACAATTCCATCGACGCACGCGCTTCTTCCGGCCGTGCCGGATACGGCGTGCATTCGTCAAAAATCATCACAATATCCGCACCCAGCGCCCGCTGTACAGCCATCGACTCCTCAGGCCCCAGAAACACCTTGTCGCCATTAATCGGGGAGCGGAAATGTACGCCCTGCTCGGTAATCCTGCGCAGCTCACCCAGACTGAACACCTGAAAGCCACCGGAATCGGTCAGAATCGGGCCCTGCCAGTTCATGAAATCGTGCAGATCACCGTGCGCACGGATGATGTCGGTACCCGGGCGCAGCATCAGGTGAAAGGTATTGCCCAGCAGAATCTGCGCACCGGATTCGGCAACCTGCTCGGGCCGCATCCCCTTGACTGTCCCGCAGGTACCCACCGGCATAAACGCCGGCGTATCCACCACACCGCGCTTAAAGCTCAAACGTCCGCGCCGCGCCCTGCCACTCGTGTTCAGCAATTCGTACTTCATCACTGTATGCCGCGTTGCAGGAACATCGCGTCCCCGTAACTGAAAAAACGGTACTCCCGCCCAATCGCGTGCCGGTAAGCTTCCATGATCGCCTCATACCCGGCAAACGCACACACCAGCATCAACAGGGTCGAGCGCGGCAAGTGAAAATTCGTCAACAGGGCGTCAACCACGTTAAACCGGTACCCCGGCGTAATAAAAAGCCGTGTATCACCACAATAGGGTTTCAGCTCACCCTCCCCGGCCGCAGACTCCAGACTGCGCACCACGGTAGTACCCACCGCAACCACCCGGCCGCCGCGCGTCCGGGCAGCCGCCACTGCATCGCATACCGCCTGCCCAACCCGTACAGACTCAGCGTGCATAACATGGTCTTCGATACAGTCACTCCGTAGCGGCTGAAAGGTTCCCGCGCCCACGTGCAGGGTTACAAATGCCGTGTGAATATTCCGTGAATTCAACTGTTCCAACAGACTCTCGTCAAAATGCAGGCCTGCTGTGGGTGCCGCAACCGCCCCTGGGTGTTGCGCATACAAGGTCTGGTAGTCGTCACGGTCGGAGCAATTGTCGGGTCGTTCGATATAAGGAGGAAGCGGCACATGGCCATGGTTTTCCAGCAACTCCAGCACCGGCGTGTCACCCGAAAATGACAACTCGAACAGGTCTTCATGCCGCCCCAGCACGTTTACGGGCAGCCCCGCTTCACCCAACAGCAGCTCGCTGCCAGCCCGCGGAGACTTGCTGGCTCGCACGTGCGCCAGCACCCGATGTTCATCGAGCAGCCGCTCCACCAGCACCTCGACCTTGCCACCACTGGATTTGAAACCAGACAGACGCGCCGGGATGACACGGGTATTGTTCAGCACCAACAGGTCATTTTCGCCCAGTAAACCCGGGAAATCCGCCATGCGGCGGTCATGGATAACACCATCACGCGCCAGTTCCAGCAGCCGGCTGCTGCTGCGCGGCTGCGCGGGCCGGTTTGCAATCAGCTGTTCCGGCAGGAGGTAGTCGAAATCACTGGCGCGCATGGCGCGGCATGGTAGCACAGCAACCGGGCGTATCACTGTTGCGGCTGGCGCAGGAATCCTTATACTGGCGCGCCTTGGCCGGGGTGGCGGAACTGGTAGACGCGCCGGATTCAAAATCCGGTTCTGGCAACAGAGTGTGGGTTCGATTCCCACCCTCGGCACCACTCTCTATGTTGGTTCGCCCCGAGAAATTTTCATGGGAGACACTATGTCCGGGACTCGATTTGCGCTGGAAGTACAACCCCGAATTCCGGAGAAACTGGGGCGCCTCGAAGAACTGTCCAATGACCTGCTGTACAGCTGGGAACATTCCGTTCGCTCATTATTCTTCCGCCTGGACCCTGCGTTGTGGGAAACCTGTGGCCATAATCCCAAGTTATTCCTGCGCCGCGTTTCCCAGCGGCGCCTGGACGAAGCCGCCGAAGACCGTATTTATCTGGAGGCTTATAACCGGGCACTTACCAGTTACGACTCCTATATCCAGGAACACCAGCGTAAAAGCATCGACCCGTATCTCAGCCACAAAAAGGACCTGGTCGCCTATTTCTGTGCCGAATTCGGCCTGCACGAAAGTCTGCCGATCTACTCCGGCGGCCTCGGTATCCTTGCCGGAGACCACTGCAAGGCGGCCAGCGACCTCGGCTTTCCGTTTGTCGCGGTAGGTATGCTCTACCGCCAGGGCTACTTTATCCAGACCATCGACGAACACGGCAACCAGGTTGCGCACTACAACACAACCGCTTTTGACCAGCTGCCGTTGGCCCCCGTCTGCAATGAGGATGGCGAAGAATTACGCATCCAGGTTGACTTCCCCGGCCGCCCGGTGCATCTGAAAATCTGGAAAGCCTGCGCGGGACATATTCGCATCTATCTGCTCGATAGCGCCCTGCCCGAAAACGAGGAAGCTGATCGAGCTATTACCTACCAGCTGTATGGCGGCGACGTCAATACCCGCATTCAGCAGGAAATGGTACTGGGCATCGGCGGCGTGCGCGCGCTGCGCGCGCTGGGTCTCGAACCCACCGTCTGGCACATCAACGAAGGCCACGCGGCCTTCCAGGTGCTGGAGCGTTGCCGGGAACTGGTTGCATCGGGACTGGATTATGCCAGCGCAATCGAACAGGTTGCGGGTGCAACTGTGTTTACAACCCATACCCCGGTTCCCGCCGGGCACGACATTTTTGACCACAGCCTGGTAGCCAGCTATTTCAGCGACTATACCGAACAGCTTGGATTGTCTATGGAGCAGTTCCTGGCACTGGGCACCAGCCCGTCCAGCGAGGGCAGTTTCAACCAGACAGTACTGGCACTGCACGGTTCCAGGTTCCACAACGGGGTCAGCAGAATCCATGGCGAAGTAGCCTCGCGCATGGAGGCTTACATGTGGCCACAGATCCCCGAACACGAAAACCCCATGAGCTCGGTGACCAACGGCGTTCATGTGCAGACCTTCCTGGCCAATGAATGGATCAACCTGTACGACATGCGCTTTGGCATGCAGTGGCGCAATGAGCTATTGAATGAAAGCTACTGGGAACGCATTGACGAAATCCCGGATCACAGTTTCTGGAGCCTGCGCCAGTCGCTTAAATCGGAACTTCTGAACCAGGTACGCCGGCGCGTAGTCCTGCAGTGCCGGCGCAACCGCTGCGGTGAAGCTCATATTGACCGCGTGACCCGCATACTAAGTCCACACGAAGCAGATATTCTGACCATCGGGTTTGCACGCCGCTTCGCCACTTACAAGCGCGCTACCCTGCTATTCTCAGACCCGGAACGCCTGGCGCGTATGCTGAACGATCCGCAGCGGCCTGTGCTGCTGGTATTTGCCGGCAAGGCACACCCCAGTGATGCACCGGGACAACAGCTGATCCAGGTGATACACGAGTTCTCGCGCCGACCTGAATTCATCGGCAAAATCCTGCTGCTGGAGGGCTACGACCTGTCGCTGGGACGCAAACTGGTCTCCGGCGTTGATGTCTGGCTGAACACCCCGGAATACCCGATGGAAGCCAGCGGTACTTCCGGACAGAAGGCCGGCATCAACGGCGTTATCAACCTCAGTGTACTGGATGGCTGGTGGGGCGAGGGCTACAACGGTGAGAACGGCTGGGCAATCACGCCACACGACCAGCACTACGACGCCGCGTTCCGCAACCAGGAAGAAGCCATTGAACTGCTGGATATCATCGAACACCAGGTAATACCGCTCTATTACGACCGCAACGGCCATGGCTTCTCCGAAGGCTGGGTGCATATGTCCAAGGCTTCGATGAAATCCACACTTCCACAGTTCAATTCTCAGCGCATGGTGATGGACTATATCGAAGGTTTTTACGGGCCGGCGGCAAAACAGGGAAGAGCGCTGACCAAAAACCGTTCCCACGGCGCAAAAGAGCTGGCCAGATGGAAAGCGAAAATTCAGCAGCTGTGGCCATCCGTTTCCCTGCGACGCGTAGACGACGCTACGCATGCCGTAACTGCCGGTGACCGGGTGCTTATCCAGGTCGCCGCACAGCTTGGCGATCTGTCACCGGATGATGTTCGCCTGGAGTGCGTAATCGGGATTGAAGACGAGCACGATGTTTTCCAGGCCAGTGAATATTTCGGCTTCAAGGCCAGCGAAAGGCTGGATTCGGGCGAAACCCTTTTTGTACTCGACCTGGACCCGCCATTACCCGGTCTGCAGCATTACCAGATTCGCATGTATCCCTGTCACGAACTGTTGAGTCACCGCTTTGAAACCGGCTGTATGATCTGGCTGTAGAGAGAAAAAGGGTCGTATCGAATAAAATTCAAGGAGCCTCTGATTAATCGTTACGACCCCTTTCTTTTTCACTTTTTCACTCCTACAACGCATCGATCCACTG
>CAZWJB010000074.1:0-6207 GCA_964634485.1 uncultured Thiohalobacter sp.
AGCTTTCATAATTCTGTTATTCCTTTAGTTTTACTGTAACTTTTCCGTCCTCAACGCGGATGTTGTCGACACCCTCGGAGAACGACTTCCAGAAACCTTCCTGCGTACCGAACTCGCCGACCAGATCAATATTCTTCAACCCGCCCAGCCAGGCATTCGGCACGGGCACACCCATGACGCTGACACCCTTGAGTACAATGACGGGCCTGTCTTCCAGATAGGTCATTTCCACACCCGCGTTAAAGCGCAGCGTCTTGCCGCCCAGCACCGGGAAATCATCTTCCAGCGGCACCAGCAGTTTTGCGCTCACCAGGTCATCCGACAGATCAATCGCGAGTTTCTTCGCCAGATCGGTGTTCTTTGCCAGCATGGCGTTCAGCTCCCGTTCATTGAAGCTGACTTCACGCCGCGCACCGGCTTCACTGTAGCGTTCGGGTTTCAGGATACCGTCCTTATCGATTTCGCTGGACGGTACGGGCTCCCGCCCCATTGACCGACCACCCGTCTCATACCCCAGTGCCCTGAGTTTTATCTCAAGAACCCGTTCTTCCTTCGCGCTCAGTTCCACAGGCTTGAATTCGCGGGCGAATACATAGGTCTTGACCACCCAGTAAGTGCCACCAATGGTGAGGAAAATGGTAACCAGGACGACGAGTAGCACCTGTGGCCAGCGCATGCCGCCGGACGCGGTCTGTTCAGTATCAGTGCTCATCGACTTCATCAACATCCAGTTGACCGGACATGCGCCGGCGAATGTGTGACCACGACATCCCCGTCGCTATGATGGCTGCCAGCATGACCAGTATGACGTAGGTCAGTACCTCTGTGTCCTCAACCGACAGCACGTTGTAATCGATCATTACCCAGGTGAGCACACCAAAGAAGGCGATCGCCAGCAGAGTCCCGATCTCGCCCAGCGAACGCACCGTCGCACGCAGGTAAATCACCCAGCCGATCAGCAGCAACACTGCGGCAAACGCAAGCAGCGGATCGAGCTTGTCAGATGCCTGCATGAACCAGTGGTACCAGGAATACCCGGACGGGTTGTAGGTCGCGAACACCAGCGCCACCGCCAGTGCAAGCCGAATCAGAAAATTAGTAAAACTGAATCTTTTTACAGCCATTCCGCGGATCCTTTCCGGCATTTCCCAAAATGGCCCGCCAGTGTAGACGATCAGCCACCAGGAAAACACTAACGCTTTGTCCACTTATACGGGCTGGAAATACTTATTCACCGCCGCCGTCATCAGCAGGTTAACCCACAGACAGTGCCGTCCGTTCCAGGGGGCTGATTATATATTCAGAGATATCTGATATACCAACAGCACTGATCGTTACTGGACCAGGGCCAGTTCAGGCATCCGGTCGAATTTGTCAATAATCGGAGAGAAGGTCTTTATTATTTCCTGCTGGCCGCGCGCCAGTACTCTGGCCAGCCGCCAGTCGACGCCCGGCATCCTGTGAACCGCGTAATCGGCAGGTTTGGGTTTTCTGGAGCGAAAATCCGGCGAGTCGGGCAAGCCCAGCAGCAGCGCCAGCGCAACCGCCAGTTCCGCCGGCATTTTAAACGGGATACTCCAGTCCGGATCGTGTTCCACAGCGGCCCTCAGCGCACATTCAACCAGCTCCAGTGCTGCAATTATTGCATCACCGGAACCGGGGTGCTCATCGTTAAATATATCCCGCTGATATTCACGCACCCGGTCCTTTGTAGCACTACCGAGGCGTGTTCGCACCATCCCGTGATAGGTGTACAGTAAATAGACCCACAGACTCGTCGTTATGACATCACTATAGGTCTTTTCGATATCCTCATCCCTGCCGTACTGTTCGAATATATCCTCCTGTTCGCTCATAAAAACAATCGGTAACCACGCCAGCCGGTGTACCATGTCACCGGGTTCACCCTGTATATGCACTGTTATCCCCTCCAGCCGTATGAGTATGTATACGACTACAGGGCTTACTTTAAACATAGGGTGCAGCTTGTGCGTTGTCCCTGCCCGCCAAAATCTTGTCCAGCGAAACGGCCGAATCCTCCCTCCCTGTTGCAGGGACTGGCAAACAAACTACACTCTCAAACAGGGTTTATATATCCGTAGTTTCTTCGAAGATACAAATTTAGGCGGGTCTAAAACACACTGCCGACCTGGCTATACGCCTGGAACACTCCATTTTTAGTGCAGTCGCGGCAGGAATGCCAGCTGGATTCGGTCCACACTCTTTATGAAAAGGGCCTTTCAGACGGCTTCGGCACCGGCAACGACTTCAGTGCTGTTCAGCCAGCAAAGCCTTGAGCTCCGGTATGCAGGAACCGCAGTTAGTACCGGCCTTCAGTGCATCGCCGATCTGCTCCACGCTGGAGAGATTTCTTGTCTGGATGGCCTCGACCAGGGTATTGATGCCAACACTGAAGCAGGCGCATACGATATGCCCGGCATCTTTCTGCCCGACGGCAGGCTTGCCGGTTAGCAGGCTGGTGCGTGCAGCATCGTCGAGCGGGCCCAGCTCGAACAGTTTCGATAACCAGTCGCGTGAAGGCAGGTCGACATCGGGACTGATAAAGATGCAACTTTCCAGCTGGCCGTCCACCAGCCTTGCCGCACGGTAACGACTGACGGCGGTGTCGAAGTATTCCAGCCAGTCGACGTCGGTTTCGTGGCTGCACAACAGGGTGCGCGCACTGTGCGCCCAGTCTTCGGGTGACTGTTCGCCGGCGATTTCGTAGCGCCACATGCCCTGCCCTTTGGCGCAGGACCAGTAAACGGCGTTTTTCACTTCCAGTCGGCGACGCGACAGGATGAAACCGTACCAGGCAACCGGCCAGGGTTCGATTGCCACGGGGGTGTGTTTGAACTCGGGTTGACCGGACACCGGGTCGGTCGCGGAGCTGATCAGACAGTCAACGCTTGTCACGCTGGAAAATTGCCGGTTCCAGTGCATAGGGACGAATACGCTGCCGCGTTGCTGCGCATCGGAGATCCGGGCGCGCACGCCAATGTCCCCCCATTGGCTGCGCAGGCGCACCAGCGTGTGGTCCTCGATACGGTATCGTTCGGCATCGTCGGGGTGCAGCTCGGCGTAGGGCTCCACGATATGCCCGGACAGGCGCGGCGACTTGCCGGTGCGTGTCATGGTGTGCCAGTGGTCACGCACCCGGCCGCTGTTCAGCACCAGCGGGTAGTCGTCGCGGACGGCGTGCGCCGGTTGCGGGTCATGGATGGCGACAAAACGCGCACGTCCGTTGGGAGTGAAGAAGCGGCCGTCGCTGAACATGCGCACACTGCCCTGCGGCGCCGTGCGGCTGACCGGCCACTGCACGGGTGGCATATACTGGTAGTCTTCATCGCTGATGTCAGCCAGCGCACTGACGTCGAAGTCACGTTCGCCATCGTTTTCAAAGCCGGACAGTGCGGCGTGTTCGCGCCATACGTCGGCCGCACTCTGGTAGCCGAACGCATCTTCAAAGCCCATCCGCCGCCCTGCTTCGCTGATGATCCACCAATCCGGCCTGGCATCGCCCTGGGTAGGGAGAAACGCGCGCTGGCGCGAGATGCGCCGCTCGGAGTTGGTGACCGTGCCCTCCTTCTCGCCCCAGCTCTGTGCCGGTAACAGTACATCGGCAAAAGCGGTGGTGTCGGTATGCTCTACGCAGTCCGATACCACCACGAATTCGCATCGCTGCAAGGCAGCGCGCACCCGCTGTGTATCGGGCAGGCTCACGGCCGGGTTGGTGGCCATGATCCACACGGCTTTCACCGTTCCGGCTTCGATGGCCTGGAACAACTCAACCGCCTTCAGCCCGGATCGTTCGGGAATACGGGGTGACTGCCAGAAGCGCTGCACACAGTCTCGATGCCCTGGGTTATCAAGCTCCATGTGCGCAGCCAACTGGTTGGCCAGTCCACCGACTTCGCGCCCGCCCATGGCGTTGGGCTGCCCGGTAAAGGAAAACGGCCCCATACCCGGCCGGCCGATACGGCCGCTCAGCAGGTGACAGTTGATAATGCTGTTGACCTTGTCGGTACCGAAAGAGGACTGATTGATGCCCTGCGAGAACACCGTCACCACCCGTTCGGTGCGGGCGAACAGCCGGTAGAACTCGCGCAGCATATCGATCTCCAGTCCGCAGCGAGCAGCCACTTCGGCAACATCACCTGCCGACTCGCGCGCACTCGCCAGCGCCGCATCGGCACCGTCCGTACAACGTTCCACGAACATGGTGTTCACCTCACCACTGTCGTGCAGGTAACACAGCAGGCCATTGAACAACAGCGCATCGGTAGCGGGGCGCACCGCGAGGTGCATATCGGCGATATCACAGGTCGCGGTGCGGCGCGGGTCGATGACCACCACCACCAGGTCGGGGTTGTCCTGCTTCGCCTTGCGGATGCGCTGGAACAGTACCGGGTGACACCAGGCCGCGTTGGAACCGGCCAGCACAATCAGCCTGGCGCGCTCCAGATCCTCGTAGCTGCACGGTACAGTGTCGGTGCCAAACGCACGTTTGTAGCCCGCAACCGCCGAAGACATGCACAGCCGCGAGTTGGTATCGATGTTGGCGGAGCCGATGAAGCCTTTCATCAGCTTGTTGGCGACGTAGTAGTCCTCGGTCAGCAACTGGCCGGAGACATAAAAGGCCACAGCATCCGCGCCGTGCATGTCGATCACGCGTTTGAATTCAGCGGCGACGTGGTCCAGCGCACGGCCCCAGTCGGTGACTTCGCCATGTACTGTCGGATACCGCAGCCGGTTATCCGGTCCCACGGTCTCGCCCAGCGCGGCACCCTTGGAGCACAGGCGCCCGAAATTGGCCGGGTGGTCGGGGTCTCCACGCACGCTGACATTCATTGCCTCGTCAGTGCTGGCCAGCACTCCACAGCCGACACCGCAGTAGGGGCAGGTGGTTCGGATTTCGCGCTCAGTCATTCAGCCATTATACCTGCAGGCCGATGAACGGTATCAGTCGTTGCCGGCTGGAGTTGTAACGTGCCATAAATACGGCCCGCTCCAGCTCATTGTTGATCGTGTTTAAGGTGTTCAATAGTGTCAGTGCGAGGCAAGCTGCACACCGACCTGTGTCATGCCGGCCAAACCGGTATCACGTGCGTGTTCCCCGAAGGCCGGATTTTTCCAGAAGAAGGCCCCCGGCATGGTGGTCGGAATTACCAGCACATAAAACAGTGCGCGGCCGATCAGCGCCGCACCCGACAAGCTCAGCGCTGCTGATCCCCACAGTGCGAGGCCGACCATATCAGACAAACCGGTAAATGCTGCCAGCGCAATCAACACACCGGCGCCCAGCATCAAGCCGTTGCGAAGCCAGTAGGTCTTGCCGAAGGCCGTGGTCTGTTCCAGCCAGGCAGCCTGCCCTTCACCAGCATGATGGCGCAGGTAATCCGCATGGCGATACAGACCGAACGCTTCCAGTGCAAGGCCTGTCAATATACATGTGGCAAGTGTCTGTAACAGGGCGGTGTAATCACTACCCTGTGCCGCTGACAGCGGCACAAACACCAATGCCACGGCCAGCGAACCGAGTACCAGCATGCTGGCATAGAAGCTCGTGAGCACCTGCCAGTGGTTCCAGAACGGGCGCGCCGGAATCCGGTAGATGCAGTGCATGAAGTAGATAGATGCCGGCCCGGCAACGACAGCCAGCCAACCCGACAGGTTCCGCACACCATTCACCAGCCCTTCCGGCAGCCAGCCAAACAGCTGCGGCAGACCACTCAATACTGCGTAGGCACCGAGCAGGTTGTAGAACACCGCCACAGCTGCGACTTCACGACTTACCGGCGAGTGTCGCAGGTTGTTGAAGGCACGATAGAAACGATGCGGTCGCCCCAGGTGCAACGTGGAGATAACCAGGGCAAAGGTCTGCACAGCGATCAGGCCGAACAGAGTCACCGGATAGGCGACGGGATGTGCAGCGGCACTCAGGGATTCCAGCCCGAACTGCGGACCGAGGAACAACAGCAGGAAGGCGCCGACCACCGCCTGTGTGATCAGCGTGAAGATCACCAGCGGGTCTTCGCGCGAGCGCAGTTTGGCGAGATTCCATTGCATCGGCCTACCGGTGCGCTTCAGCGGTGCGCTATGGTACTGGCCCTGCCCGCCTTTCACGCCGGGACCGGGTTTGGCGTTCTGGTCATCGCGCACGTAACGAATCGGCGTGCTGTCGGTGCGGTGCATTTCACGCGGCAG
>CAZWJB010000075.1:0-6127 GCA_964634485.1 uncultured Thiohalobacter sp.
TTTTTTCGCGACAGGTGTTGTAAGACAAGGAGGGACGTGTATGCCAACATTAGACCGATCTCGCGGATTTCCGTTTGCGCCGGATAACTGGAACGAGGAAGAAGCACGGCATATTGCCAAAGACGAAGGCCTTGAGCTGAGCGAGGACCATTGGGACGAATTGCGCGCTCTGCAGGAGTACTGCGCCCGTCACGACTGCAATAAGTACAGTATACGTGAATTGCACGACGCGCTGGATGAAAAATTCCATGACAAGGGCGGTTACAGGTTTCTCTACCGGTTGTTCCCTGGCGGTCCTATTGCCCAGGGCTGCAAGCTTGCCGGGCTCGAGCCACCCGCCGGCGCGATTGACAGGGGTTTTGGCAGCGTCGTTTAGCTACTGCGGCCCGGGTTGAACGCCATTTGATTCGGCCTGGCGGGACAGTGTGCGTAGAAATTCGAGGTATTCTCCCTCATCCCAGGGGCGGCCTCCCAGCGCTTGGTAGCGTATATTGCCCTTTGGGTCGACCAGATAGGTGGCCGGCAGCCCGCGCGGCTGCCAGGCCTCCGTAACCTGCCCGTCGCTGTCCATCAGGCTGTTCATATCCGGCGCGTAGCTGCCCAGAAAGCTGAAGATCGTATCTTCATCTTCCGACGTATTCACCATCACGATAACCAGCCGTTCGTCCTGGAGCTGCTCAGCCATGCGTTGCACGGCCGGCATCTCCTCGCGGCAGGATAATATTGCCGCCTTCGGCTTCATCCGGCTGGTAACCCAGTGCTTCGGGTAACAGCGTCCAGCGAAACGTGGACTGATTGGCGAGCGGGATGTTCATTTCCTGCCACTGCTGCAGCCAGTGTTTACGATGGTAGCGGGCAATGTCCTTGCCGTGTGCGATGAAGCGCCATCGGGAGAGGTCAAGCCAGAGGGTGTCTTTGCCGGTATTGGAAATCCGCACGGTGATAAAGCACTGCCTGGACAGCAGTTCAATCATAGGCGCAGGAAAACCGCGCGCCTCATAAGAATGCGCTCATTTGCTCGGGAGTACGGGGCGTAAATTCGATTTCCACCCGGCTTTCCGTTGTGGCGACTGCGGCGCCGGCCAGTGCCAGCAGCAGCGCTGACGTTCGGAGACCGTAGTTTAATGCCCGCATTAGCGATCTGGTCTTCAATTTGTGTAAATCTGGTATGGTTGCAACCACAATACCAGACTCCCGTGTCTATTGTCCGGAACAGGTGCAACGCCGTGCGATTATATCGTCCCAAATCCATTAACAGCTTGTTGCTGATCGGCTTTGTAATGGTGGTCGTGCCGCTGATGGCGGCGTTGATCCACACTACCTGGTCCGTCGACAGGCTGGTTGCACAGGGACAGCGAGCCCTGTTTGACACAGTGCGTGCGACGCAGAATGCCCAGTTGCTGGTGGAAACCATTACCGCCATGGAGCGCAATGCGCGGCAGTACAAGGTGCTGGGCGATATTGCCTTGCTGGAGGTGTACCAGGAAAACCACCAGAAGTTTCTTGAAACCATCGGCCGTCTTGCGGTACAGCGACTCGCGTCTTTACAGCGCCAGCGCCTGGACCTGATTATCGAGGTGGAAGACAGTATCAATGATGTGCTGATCAGTTCTCTACATGACGCCGTGGAAACGGCCTCTGCCGTGGACGGGTTCGCGGGACTGGCACGCGATGCGCGCAAAATGCTGATCGATAACCGCAAGCTGGTGGAAGGGGAGGTGGAACGCCTGGATGAATTTGGTGAAGATCTGCAAGGCAGGCTGGTGTTGCAGGCCATGGCGCTGGTGCCGGCAGCGCTGATACTGGCGGCAGTATTCACCTTCCTGATAACCCGCCCGTTAAAGCAGATGGATCGTGCCATCCGGCGTCTCGGTGACGGAGATTTTTCCGAACCGGCAAAAATTAAAGGACCGCGCGATCTGGAACAGCTGGGTGAGCGGCTGAACTGGATGCGGACTCGTCTGCTGGAAGTGGAGCAGGAAAAAAACCGGTTTTTGCACCATATTTCCCATGAGCTCAAGACCCCGCTCACCGCAATCCGGGAAGGTGCGGAACTCCTCAATGAGGGTGTTGTCGGTAACCTGAATGCTCAGCAAGGTGAAATTGCTGCGATTTTGCGCGACAACACCTTGCAGCTACAGAAACTTATCGAAAATTTACTGGACTTCAATATCGCCACGTCGCGTGCTTCCCAGCTACGCGTGGAGTCTGTGGCGTTACACCGGCTGGTCGATGCTGTACTGGCGGACCACAAGGTAGCGTTGCTGGCCCGCCAGCTGGTGCTGGACAAGTCCCTGCAGCCGGTGGAAATGGACGGTGACCGTGCCAAATTGCACACGCTGGTGGATAATCTGGTATCCAACGCCATCAAGTTTTCACCGGAAGGGGGTCAGCTGCGCGTGCGTCTTGAATCACAGGGTGAGCAGGTGATTATCGAAGTGGCAGATTCCGGACCCGGTATCCCGGAGTCAGAGCGGAGGCGTATTTTTGATGCGTTCTACCAGGGGTCCACTGCGGCAACCGGACACGTTCGCGGCACCGGGCTGGGTTTGTCCATTGCGCGCGAGTACGCTCAGGCGCATGGTGGCTATATTGAAGTCATAGACAGCGAGGATCAGGGTGCGTGTTTACGGGTCGTATTACCAATCAGTCTGGCAGCGGCATCACATGCGTAATCTGCTGATTATTACGGTGATTATGGTGCTGGCCGGGTGCCAGCCGATGACTGTGCAGCGTAGTACGGGCCCGGTACCGGTACCGGTGGCGGTACGGGTGGACGACGCTGCTTACTGGCTGGAGGAATGGCGGCAGGTTATCGAGCTGCCCGAGGATCAGCTGAAACAGGCGCTGGAAGTTCGTAGACAGGAGTTTATCCACTCGGCTGAACCGCGTACCCGGCTACGCCTTGCGCTGTTACTGGCAGCCGGGCCGAAGTCGGTGCGTGACCCGGAAAGGGCGCTTAAGTTATTGAAAGGGCTGGATATGGATAGAGCAAATGGCAGCACCCAGGCGTTAGCGGCACTGTTACAGCAAAATATCGAGGAACAGGACTGGTCAGGTGATAAAATTGCCGGGTTGCGTGAAAAACTGACCCGGTCCGAAGCGCGTGTTGAAGAGTTGGAACGGCAGTTGCAGGAGCTGACAACTATTGAGCAAAACATTCAGCAACGAGTAACCCCGAACTAGTCGGAAGGAGTAGCAATGAGTGCCTGTCGTTACAGGGTTTTGGTAGTTGACGATGACCCGGCATTGCTGCGGCTGCTGTCCATGCGCTTGTCCGCAGCGGGCTATGAAGTGGCTGCTGTGGAAAGTGGTGAAAAGGCGGTCGCGCAGATCCCGACATTCCAGCCCCACTTGGTAATCACAGACTTACGCATGGATGGCATGGATGGCATGGCGCTGTTCGATATGATTCATCGACGCAGTCCTGCGCTCCCCGTCATTATTCTCACAGCGCATGGCAGTATCCCCGATGCCGTGGATGCGACCAGCCGGGGTGTGTTCGGCTACCTGACCAAACCGTTCGACAGCATGGATCTGCTGGAGCAGGTGACACGTGCTTTGCGGTTCACGGGTGAGCAACACGAGCGCCGCGACGAGGAAAACGTCGCCGAATGGCGTCAGGGTATCGTGACCCGCAGCCCGCTGATGGAAGACTTGCTGGGACAGGCGCGGCTGGTGGCATCAAGCGAGGCCAGCGTGTTCATTCACGGGCAGAGTGGTACCGGCAAGGAATTGCTGGCGCGTGCCATTCACAGCGCCAGTGGCCGCGCTGAGGGTGAGTTCGTCGCGGTGAATTGCAGCGCCATTCCCGAGGCACTGTTTGAATCAGAATTTTTCGGTCATGCCAAGGGTTCCTTTACCGGCGCCATGCGTGACCACAAAGGCCTGTTCCAGGCCGCCAGCGGGGGTACGCTGTTTCTGGACGAGATCGGCGATATGCCGACGACCTTCCAGGTGAAACTGTTGCGCGCCATACAGGAGCGCAGCGTGCGCCCGGTGGGTTCAACAAGCACTGTTCCGGTGGACGTGCGTATTATTTCCGCCACGCACTGTGACCTCGATGAACTGCGCAAGAAAGGTGCCTTCAGGGAAGATCTGTATTACAGGCTAAATGTCGTTGCCCTTGATATTCCTTCTCTGGTTGACCGTCGCGAGGATATACCGCTGCTGGCAAATAATTTTCTCGGCCAGCTGGAGGATGCGGTGAACAAGTCGGTAAAGGGGTTCGCGCCGGACGCCATGGAAGCCCTGTTATCAGCACCCTGGCCAGGTAATGTGCGGCAGTTGTTCAATGTCGTGGAACAGTCGGTGGCGTTTACCACCACTTCACTGATACCGGTCAGCCTGGTGCAGCGCGCCTTGCGTGACGAAGCCGATGGTGAAATGCCCGCGTTTGCCGATGCCCGTTCCCGCTTTGAGCGCGAGTACCTGACCCAGTTGCTGCAGATTACCAATGGCAATGTCAGCCAGGCAGCGCGTATCGCCAAGCGTAACCGCACCGAATTCTACAAGCTGTTGCACAAGCATCATCTGAATCCTTCGCAGTTCAAGGGCGCGGTATCCTCAGTGAATGTCGCCCATTGACGACAGTATAACTTGATGTTAATTAAGTAATTACTGTGTATTCGATGGTTTTTGTTGCCTGACGGGGACAGTTTGCAGCCTGATGCAGCGCAAAAGACTCTGGTCCGGTAGCGGAAAACCGGACAAATTCACTGTTTCTTTATGACCTGTCTCCGATGGCACGGCCCTTGCCCAACCAGAATAAATATACGTCAGTGCGTTCAGCCATAGAGGCTAGCCCCTCCTGGCGTATCGCATGCGTCCGGTTGCTGAGCTACCTTCGGGACATACAGTTTCCCCTAAGGGGATTTACGCGACCACCCTTGCCGCGTTTTTTTGTGATCCCGGCTATACCGGGATGCAAACACCGGCGCGCATCGGTAAGCTTGCAACGTGGAAATTATTGAACTGTCTTGTGGCCATTGCAGGGGGTAGGGTTGTCGCAATTTTGTTGGCCGGTGCGTGTGTACTACGAAGACACAGATAGTGGTGGCGTGGTGTATTACGCCAATTACCTGAAGTTTATGGAGCGTGCCCGCACCGAGTACCTGCGGGCAATGGGCTTTGAACAGGATCGTTTACGCCAGGATCAGGGGATCCTGTTTACCGTGCACTCCATCCAGGTCGATTTCAAACGTCCGGCCAGATTCAATGACACACTTGAAGTGAGTGCAGAAATCAGCGAACAGCGCCGTGCCAGTCTGACGTTTTTCCAGGAAGTCCACCGTTGTGGTGAGAGCGGGGCCCTGTGCCGCGGGCATGTACGCATCGCCTGTGTCGATTCAGTATCCTTCAAACCTGCACCCATACCTGATTTTATTCGTTCGGAGATATTACGTGTCTGCTGATTTATCCTTTTTTAGCCTGCTTACCGGCGCCAGTGTGGTTGTGCAGCTGGTTATGTTATTGCTGCTGGCGGTTTCGGTTATGTCCTGGACCATGATATTCCGCAAACGTGGCACCCTGACTGCAGCCTACGTCGACGCGGAACAGTTCGAGGACCGTTTCTGGTCAGGTGGGGATCTGGCTACGCTATACCACCAGGAATCTCCACGCAGTGAAGAACTGCGCGGGCTGGCCAACATATTTGTTACCGGATTCAAGGAATTCACCCGTCTGCACCAGCAAAGCGGCAGAGACCCGATGTCTGTCGTGGAAGGGGCGCAACGCCGCATGCGGGTCGTCCTGTCCCGGGAAATGGATGACCTGGAGATGCATTTGTCATTTCTGGCGACCGTCGGTTCGACCAGTCCTTACGTTGGCTTGTTCGGCACGGTGTGGGGCATCATGAACGCCTTTGTTGGCCTTGGTAATGTGCAACAGGCGACACTGGCGATGGTGGCGCCGGGTATTGCGGAAGCATTGATTGCGACTGCGATGGGGCTGTTTGCCGCCATTCCCGCTGTTATCGCATACAACCGTTACTCTAATGATGTAGAGCGGCTGGAGAACCGTTACGACAACTTCCTGGAAGAGTTCTCCAGTGTTCTGCAACGTCAGGCGCATGACTAGTGGCCAGGCAGAGTAAGCGCAATCGAAAACGGCCGATTTCCGAGATCAA